>NZ_JACGUS010000108.1:0-101207 GCF_014076785.1 Colwellia sp. MB3u-55 | reverse complement strand
CAACCAACAACGAGCTAAGGGTAAGTCTCATCAATCAGCGGTAAGAGCTTTGGCTTTCAAGTGGGTGCGTATTGTATTTAGGTGTTGGAAAACGAAAGTACCTTATGATGAATCCAAATATTTAATAGCATTAAAGGAAAGAAACTCTCCTTTATTGGCTGCATAAAATACTTGTTGAATGCCTCAGGGCATGAAGCTGACATTAGGTTTATACCGGTTCTGGCAACTTGTGAGCCTAAAACTGTCACATATAATTTAAATATGTCTATTAATTTACACCTAAAACCTTATTCAATACTTTGCGTACAATTATCTACCCAATCTCAAAAGCGGACATTAAAATCAACTAAGGCCCACATAAAATAGAGTATTAATTCTAAGGCGCTAACGCCCAAAGAGTGTTAGAGCGAACCGTCATTTTTGCCACAAATTCGCCCTGATTTTTCCTTGAATTCACCACAACCAATAATCTGCTTGGCCACCAATACAGACATTTTTTTCCTATTTTATAATGCATAATCTCTGTTATGTTACTGAGAAGTTTCAGTAACATGACCTGCAACGTAATTTATCCCAAAACTTACATTTATCTTGCTAAATATAATCATTTTTTAATTTTTTGTCTCAGTAGGATATTACTTAGACTTCTTAGTAATAGTTAAACACAACAGTTTTTGGTTAGTTTAACCGATCTGATTTGTTGAAATCGAGGATGTTGATCTATAATTAATTAAACATATGGAATGGTCATTACTGAGAAGTCTCTATAATAAGCCTATGTGTTATGGAAAGATCGATACTTCGAAAAAAGCATACCGTTATTAAAATAATCAGAATAAGTAACACGAGTAAAACAGGTATTAGGGAGAAATTAGCGTAATTCACAGGGGTGGAATATCTTTAAGATTAAAAACGATGCATATTAGATTTTATTCGCTATAGATTCAATTTTTATTGAAAATACCCACTGCTAATTTTATAAAAAACAACAATTAACTTGCTGATATTATAGAATAAGCGAAAATTGGATTCCTGCGAGTTGAGGACACAAGCAATTAAATTTCCGATAGATTACCTGAGTAATTGAGTACAAATATTCGTCACGCGTTACATTGTTTTTATTATTTATACGACATATACACCGTTCTACAAATATCAAAGGTTAGATATCGCTATAGACTACAAACTGGGCTATTACATTTAGAGTAGATAAATTATATCAATAACTTAACGTAACTAAATTTTGGGCTATTTAATGAATATAAATCCTTGGCGAAGCACTTCCGTGAGAACAGCATTGAAGGGCCTTTCTTTTATCGATGCTAAACGTATACACATCCACAGTTTACAAGAGGCCCATAATTTTCTCGCCTGTTATGGGTTTGATCTTAATGATCCTGCTGATGTTGCCGAACTTGAAGGCCTTAGGTTGGAGAGCATTGAATTTATACAGGAAGAACTGCTAATCAACGGGGAGTTGATACCTTTGCCATTGCAAGAAGAAAAAAGCATAAGCCAATATTTACTCTATGCATCAGGGCACGGACCTAGAGCGTTGGCGGCTTGGAGTGGTTCAATTTTACGGGTGATTCATACGTTTACCCACAGTCATTCATATTTTAATGATCTTTATCACGATACCATTAGAGAACAGATATTTGACAGCTTTAACGCACATATCCATAGGAACGGTGACTTGTGTGCGTTGGGAGAATTAAAACTTGAGAAATTTGAATTTCGTGCAGCAAAATCTAGGCGTTCAGTGGCAATGAAAATGATGCACAAAACGGAAAATGTCTCTACTGATATTTTCGACTGGATTGGAATTCGTTTTGTGACTAAATACAGATCGGACGTATTAGATGTATTAGCGTTTTTACGAGAAAATCACATTGTGACTTACGCAAACATCAAACCGTCAAAATCTCGAAACACCCTCTTTGATCTTGATTGGATCATTAAGTCTATGAACAAAGGTATACCCATTAAAGAAATACGTGCCCAAATGCAAACAATGGATTATCCATCCGTTGAAAAGCGTGTTGCAAACAATCCATTTAGCGAGCTTAGCTATCATTCGGTACAAATCACTTGCCGTCAACGGATCAAAATTAAGCAACCAGATGGAACGATGTTACGCTTTTTTTTCCCGTTTGAATTGCAACTAATGGATCTAGACAGTTATATAAAATCACGTGAAGGTATCGCTTCTCATGACGAGTATAAAAAGCGTCAGAAGAAAGCTGTCAGACAACGGGTGTTGCCGTTTTTGTCATCTTCGTAATGTGCAATGCGGGCTTCTTGAAATATAGATTTAGCAAATATAGAAAAGGTCAGATACAAAGTATAACTCGCTACTGGTGCAGTTGGCACAGCAGAGCATTTATGTGAATTTACCCAACATGTGGGCTTTTAAACTATTCTCTTTTTTAACTTTTGCATTCGATTGATTTTCAATCTATATGAAGTATCGCCATTTGCTTATTAGCCCATAATAAAGAGGTAGAATTCACTTTAATTAAATCATCTTTGCTAATTTTTAAGGTTGTCGCCATTGTTAATGCTTCTTGCCAATCTCCATTTTCACTCACTATGGCTAATTGCAAGTACGCCCCAACGCTTCCTTCTTTCTTTAATATTGCTGATATAATGCTCTTCGATAGCGACAATTTTTTGAGTGCGAGTTCGATGGGTCCATTAAACATTGCTTCGAGTAAGGAAAGTAACCCTACTAAAAAAGCTTCTGCACATGCTTGCTCTGTTGCAGATTTATGCAAATCTAATGCAATGAGCGACTCACAAAACCTTCCTCTAAAAAGAGAAAGCCTGACTAATTCCTTTGATCAACCATGACTTAGTTGAGTTGTAAATAGAATTGAAATAAAGCGTTTTAATTCTACTAGACCTAACGTTATCACCGCCTGTTTTATAGTCGATACTTCTTCTCTACGTCTAAAAAATACTGTATTTGCGTAGCTCAATATTTTGTAGGTCAGATAAACATCACGTTGTACTATCTCTACAATTTTCAATAGCTCAAAATTACTAGAGGACGTTAAATATAATAATTCTGCAAGTGTCGTTTCTGCTGGAGACATAGCGCGAGACATTAATATTGCTGGTTTAGAAAAAAAGAGCCTTCAAAATAACTAAAGCCAACTTGTACCGCCACCGCATGATAAGCTTTGTCTTCAACACTTGTTGCTATTAACTTAATATCGGGATACATGCCTACACAATCGACAATTCGGAAAAAATCGTTACTGCTACTTATATCAACATGTAGTGCCATGTAAGCCACTGATGGATAAAATGATTTCCATGCTAATTCATCATTTAAATTGTCCAAACATATACGGTAACCTAAATCGTAGAGTGCTAATAATGCCGACAATTGATTTTGATCAGGTGATTGACTCACATCAACATTAATAACAAGGTGATCAGGATCCAAATTTTTTGGGATTAATGACTTGATTGCATTCGGCCCAAAGTCAACAAAAGCAAGCTTACCTGCTGTAAGCTCGAAAAAGCTCATCGCTATTTCGTTTGATTGATCATTTTCTTCAATAGAAAAACTCATTTTTAATAAGGTATTTTCAATATCATCTTGAAAACGTAAACGATAACCGATAATACTGGAATCAATTTTAAAAATAGGCTGCCTAGAGACGAAATATTCCATTCTATTTTACTTTCTGATTTATTTGCCAACGGTTTTCAGTTCTCTAAATGAACTATCGTCAGTACAACGTTCATTATGTTTTTTGCGTTGAACCAAGAACCTTATACACGACCAACAATATTTCTTCTTTGGTTGAAGGTTTTATGAGGTAACCTTTTAAGCCGAAACTTGCCCATTTTAGTATTAGTTCTTTATTTTTATTACCAGTGAGCGCAACAACTGGTATATCTCTACCTCCAGATATTTGATGAATTTTTTTTGTGGCTTTTAACCCATCCATATTGGGCATAAATAAGTCCATAATGATCAAATCAAAGTGGTGCTCTTTGATTTTTTGCAGGGCTTCAAGGCCATCTTGCGCTGTATCAACGTCTAAGTTTTCCTTCAACAATACGCTTACCAGCATATCTCGATACAAAGCGTTGTCTTCCACAACCAAAATTTTACTGCGCTTAACGTCTTTAATTTCCGGCGCAGTAATAATTGGATTAATCGTTTCGTCTTGCTCTCTTTTTTCAGAGGAGGATATTTCATCTTCTTGTTCAACAACTGAAATGTCTATATTTTCAAAGCTTTCACTTTGTTTTCGGTTTGGCGGAGAATTTTTTATCAAGCCGTCAGATTGAAGTGACTTAGTTTTCAGCGTAATTTGTTGCGTAACCAATTGACTTAATATTTGGTCTAAACTTAGTATAATTTCATTTTCTAACGTTGTCAGCAAGGGTTTAATATGTTCTTGATCTATTTTAGACATTATCTGCTGTGCCAATAATTCAGGCAATACGGGTATTTGTTGCAGCTCTTCGGTCACTTTAATGATATCTGCTTTGCTGCGATTAATTTTTTCTAATAAATTTTGTTTACAACGGCTAGCTTCATCAATTTGCAACGCTAATTCTTCGTCTATTTGTTCAAAAACTTCTTCATTGAATTCAGTAATATCACTATTAGATTGGGAAGCTTCCAAGCCATTGTGAACAATCATCAATAAACGAAATTTTTCATATAAAGGTTGATAGACAAAATAATCATCAAATAATTTTTTCATACAGCAACGAAAGGCAATATATGACTCTTTATTATTGCAAAGCAGAATACTATAGTGCGGGTAATCGAGTGTTCCTTTTTCAACTAAAACTGAATAGGATTCGATGGATTGTTCAACGTTAGACAGCGCAAACAAAATTACCGAAGGTTTAGTTTTGATGAGAAACCTTGCGGTGTCTCTATTTAGTGCAATGGTACGATATTCTGATATTTGAGCAGAAAGAATTCTTCCCGCGCCAAGCACGTCCTCTTCATTTTCAAAGATCATAACCACTTTAGGATGACGACTACCTAATGTTGCGGGTTTAGCTTTCATTGACAATGGCTCCATACACTTGTTTCAATGCGGCATTTATTGAAACAATTTTCTGTTTGCATTCTGCGATATTTTTATCTAATGCCATGCTTTCCAATGCTTCCAGTAGTGCCGCTGTTTGTTCGGCACCAACGGCTTTCGCAGATGTTTTTAAATAATGAGCTTCCTCTTTAATTGCAGTGAAATTATGACTGTTATACGATAAGGCGATTTTATTTATTGATCCTTTCGCTTGTTTCAAGAATTCTATCTCAAATTTTCTTGCCAGTGCCACATCATCCCCGATGAGATCGCGCATAACATTTCGATTTAATATTTGCCGTTGTGAATCAATCATTGTGATACCACTCCTTTAAAACTTCCCTTAAATCTTTAAGTTGAACGGGTTTACTAACAAAACTGTTCATACCTGCTTTATAACATTGTTCAGCGTCGCCAGTCATTGCCGCGCCTGTTACGGCAATAATAGGAATGTGGGCCAAATTATTCGAATCTTCTAACTTGCGAATTTCTTGTGTCATTTGATATCCATCCATTTTTGGCATATGACAATCGGTTAGAATCAGCTTATACTTACCTCGGTTGTTATTCCATTTCTCTATTCCTTGTTCTCCATCTTCTGCTAGGTCACATTCATACCCCAAATTACCCATCTGTCTTAGTATGATTTTTTGATTTAGTTCGTTATCTTCAACAATGAGAATGTCAGCATTAAGTGATTTTACTTGCTCCTTTTCAATACATCCTTCTAACTCTTCGAGGTTTATTTCGTCTAAGATGAGTTCATGACTCTTTTGCCAACTGTGGTTAATTGCCCCTATAAACTGAACTCGTGTAATGGGTTGGGTGCTTATAACACGCATCTTGGGAAAGGCTTTTCTAGATTCGGTTAAATGAATATCATCTATTGCAAGTATAATTTTGTTCATTTTAGAAAGCAAAGTAAGCAATAACTCAGTATTTTTTCTTCCTACAGCAAGGTCACCAACAAAGATTAAGACCACATCAAAATCTGTAGAAAAATCGAAATTGAGATTACAGGCAACAAAAGTAACCTCAGCCCCTTCGTCAACGAGGTAGTGAGATAAATTTTCTTTTCGATTGCTATCAACTTCGCTGACATCTACAAAAGCAACGCTAACTGATGATAACGTCTCAACAGCTAAGGCTTTGGTTTCTTGAGATAACCAAAACGGCAATTCGACACAAAAAGACGAGCCTATTCCTTTTTCACTGGTCAAGTTAATGCAACCGCCCATCATTTCGGTCAATTGGCCACAAATGGCTAAACCTAGCCCCGTGCCGCCGTACTTTCTTGTGGTAGAGCGCTCGGCCTGACTAAATGGCATAAAAAGCTTCTGCTGAGTCGCTCGCTCGATACCGATGCCGTTGTCAACTATATTAAAGGTTATAGTACTGATATATTTATTACTTTCTTTGACTTCTGCAAGTAATTTAATACAACCCCTTTTTTCGTTCGACGTTGACGTGAATTTTATCGCATTACCAACCAAATTAAACAATATTTGCCGCACACGCATTGCGTCACCAAGAACAAATGTTGGAATATTGGGGTCTTCATAAACTTCAAAAACGATATCTTTCTTTTTAACTGTAGGAATAAAAACGTTAACCACATTGTCGATAACCTCTGAGATAGTAAACGCACGTTCTTCTATTTCTAGTTTACCTGCTTCAATCTTGCTGATATCAAGAATGTCATTAAGAATGTGGACTAAATTCACTGCCGATGTTTTGGCCGTATCAATGAGATCCATCGATTCTTCAGTTTGCTTAGTTGTGGTGAGCAAATCAAGTGAACCGATAACACCATTCATTGGTGTTCTTAGTTCATGACTCATCATCGATAAAAAGTCTGTTTTAATTTTACTCGCTTGCTCAGCATGCTCTTTAGACAAAACCAACTCTTTGGTTCGTTGCTCTACTCGCTCCTCCAATTCACTATTAAGTTGTTTCAACTTTTGTTGGGTTTGATGAAAAGCTGATTGGTCAATGCAGATACCATCGATACGATGATACTTTCCAAATGTTTTTTCCCCCATTTGTCCAGTACCGATTAGATATCGGATTGCTCCACCGGGCATTACCGTTCTATATTTCTGGTTAAACAACTTCCCCGTAGACAACGACTCTTCAATAGCGTGGTTCATGCCTTTTAGGTCTTTTGGATGTATTTTGTCAAGCCATTTGTCAAACTTACCTATGTCTTTAGATTTTAAACCTAACATTTCATTGGTTAACCGATCCCAACTCCATACCCACTCGTTGTCTGTATTTAGCTCGGCATACCAAGTGCCTATTCTACCCGCCTCCAGGGCAATTTTTTTGTGAGTGATATCACGTAAAAAAGCATTGAAATAAGTATCACCGTTATCCTTCTCTACAACAATCATCAGCTCTATAGGTAACATGTCGCCACCTCGCTTAAGTGCTTGAAATTCGATTGTTTTGTTTAATATATGTTCTTCTCCTGAAGCTAAAAAACGTTTCAAGCCTTCTCTATGTTGTTGCCTTTTATCCTGTGGTATTATTATCTCATTTAAGGAATGACCCAAAACATCTTCTTTTTTCCAGCCAAATATCATTTCCGCCTGAGGGTTCCATTCTCTAATTAGATCATCAACATCAATTTGGATAAACGCATCGAATACGGTCTCGATAATACGTTTTGCTTGTAGCTCTCGACGAAGTGCCAGTTGCTCTGCTTTTTTTTGAACCGTGAGATCCCTTTCATTTACGATGAAACCAGCAATTTCGTTGTCAGCATCAAGATATGGATAATAATGTATATCGATGTATTGTGCCTTAGCATTCGGGGAATCAAACCACGCCTGATAATTTACGTTTTCACCTGTTAAACAACGTTCTGCGTTGACTTTTATTTTTTCATTAAAAACTTGCTCACCAAAAACCTCAGCAACGGTATGTCCAATAAGCTCATCTAACGTTTTATTAAATCTTTTCAGATAGGCAGGATTAGCAGTAATGTAAATATAATCCTTATCCATCATTGCCAACATATCGGAGGAAGTCGAAACAATATACTTGAACTGATTTAGTGCCCGTTCAGCCTGCTTCCGGTCCAAGATATGATCCCATTCACGCAAGACCCGTTCTGCCATATGCGGCATTTCGGCAAACATTGAATCACTTTTAATAACGTAATCCAATGCACCAGCCTTCATGGCATTTACGGCCATTTTTTTATTGCCATTCGATGTCATCATTATAATGGGAAATGTCCGGCTCTCTACTGAACCAGGCAGTAAATCTAATCCTTCACCGTCTGGCAATCTATTATCAAGCAGCATTAAATCCGGTAGTTGATGTGCCAGTATTGATTTTGCGTCACTCAGTGTTTTAGCATGGGTTATCTGCCAAGATAAATCGCTATTTTTAAGGGTACTGGTAATTAAAGCCGCATGGTGTGTATTATCTTCAACCAATAGAATATTTAACGCTTTACCTTTCATAATATCTCCTTTTGTTAAGGCAAAGTGAAACAGAATGTAGCCCCAACTTCGCCATCAGATACCCCATATAAAAACGCCATGTTCTCAATAATGCGTTTTACTAACGCTAGTTCCATACCTGTTCCTTACATATCTGGATTAACTCGTTCAAATATTCAAAAGCTTAATCCGGATAACATTTGGCAATTCAATATCCTATCGTTCTTTATAGTATAGATGACTTTATTACCTTTTGTATTAGCAGTAAATTCAATGTGATTTCCCTGATTAATGTTGTTTCGCTTCTTGACGATAACGCTTAAATTATTTGGCCCATACTTTATTTTTTCATAAATATTAGCCAATACTTTTAATATTCTGAAGTATTCAGATATTTGTGTTCTCTGTATTGTTAATTATGGTAAGGATCAACTTATTTTTAAAAAAGATGAAATTAGATAATTTACTCGCCTTATCAGCATATCAGTTATCACTCAATGAAGAAAAACACCAAGAAGTTGAGCAGTGTTCGTAATTAGAGCCATTACTATCAGCTATGATTAGACTCTTCTGGATAAGCTCAAAACATTGAAAATGAATAGTAGCTTTCATGGCTTTATCGTCTTGGGTTTATGACACCCCACCAGAAATATAATAAATTGAAAAATGTGGCTTAAAATCTTTTCAGTTTTAATTGACCATTACAATTAGGTTTTTTATCGATAACTCTCGTATAAAGTGAAAGTTTTATTTAGTACTTTTCGCATAAATCAAACTACACTGATTATTAGTTGTAGGGACTATGAGGAGAATGACATCGAAATTTATACAGCTAGACAACCCATTCTTAATAGGAAAAAAAAAGTCGTTGCTTATGAGTTATTATTTAGAGATAGCCAAAAAAATTGTTTTCCCACTGATGTTACTCCGGACATTGCCACTGCAAAATTATTAATTAACAGTTATCTCAGTATCGGCCTTGATGAAATGACAGAAGGAAAACCCGCATTAATCAACTTTCCAATGGCCATGCTTTCCGACCATTTGGTGAATTTGGCTCCATATAAAAATATTATTGTTGAAATACTAGAAACTGTTGAACCAAGTGATGAAAATTTTGACGTATTGGCTAAACTTTTCCATCAAGGCTATACGTTGGCACTCGATGATTTTATTTATAGTACGGCATGGGATCGGTTTTTACCCTTTATTAAGCTGATAAAAATTGACATTGTTGAAACACCGCTTTCGTCCATTGCTCATTTGTTACCTCACTTTCGAGAATACAAAATTAAGTTACTCGCAGAAAAAGTAGAAACGCATGAAGAATTTATGCAGGCTAAGGAGCTTGGCTTTGAATATTTTCAAGGGTATTTTTTTTATAAACCAGAAATACTCATTGGCGTTGAAATTGAATCATCGCATCCTTTTTTAATGTCAATTTATCATGAGGTGATGAAAAACGGTTATAGCTACAGAAAATTAGAAGGTTATTTTGAGCATGACATGGATTTAACCTACAAATTATTACGCTTTGTTAACTCTGTTTTTTTCGGTCATACCCACGAGATCAAATCTATCAAGCAAGCGATTGCTTATTTAGGAGAAGTTCAACTACGTAAATTTATATGCCTGATAGTTATGGTAGAACTCAACCCACAAAAACCGACAGTACTTATTCAAAATACTATTCTAAGAGCCAGGCTTTGTGAGCAGTTTGCTAAAATAATGGGGTTAAAGCAACTCACTAAGTATGCATTTTTAACAGGATTATTTTCTACCCTTGATGCGATCCTAGATAGACCAATGGAGAAGATTTTGTCGTCGATGCCACTTGCTGAAGAGATAAATATTGCCTTAATCGAGCAAACAGGTAGTTTGGCTGAGTGTCTCGCATTTGTCGTTGCTTATACCGAAGGAGACTGGGATACCATTAACATTTTCATTGATATATACGATATAGACCCTGCCAATTTAATATCAACTTGTAATAAGGCCTATCAATGGTTGTCAGCCTACAAAATATCATAAAATATTCATTAGAAAATATCTGGCAAAAAAATTAATGCTCAAGTCAGTAATGCGTAAAACAAGGTCATTAACGTAAGGATTTAACACATACGATTATAGTTCTAATTGGGTACTTGTTGGGTTTGAACCTTTTGTCTATCCTTGAAAACTTACCATTGGGCCGAATAACACTTAAACTCTTCGCTATCTTACTTATCAATAATCTAGAAAGCTCAGCACCCGCTAATTCAACATAAATCTGACTACGTTATCTTTATGTTGATTAATAGCAAAGTAACATTGATTTTATATTCATAACGCCTTTTTTTTATTAAATAATGTTAGTTCCATTTTTGGATCAAAATCAGCGACAGAAGCTAGACTTTTCGTTAGATACTTTGCATGTAAATATTGTAAAACACCTTCTACTGAAAGACTCGAATAATTCTCAATATTAAATCGGGTTTTAGTTCATTATAATCTTCTTCAGCACCCCAACGTTGGTGGTATAAATCAGTAACGTTGGATGTAGGATAAGCTTGTTGATCTGTTAATGACGAGACTAAACCTATACTTGGCCTGATGGAAGATCAACGTATACGAGTCTTAAATTAAGTGATTCGGTTGATATATTATCTTTTGTACAACGACGAAGAGACTTTTCTATTAAAGGAGGATGAACAACATCGCTATATTTCCCACTTTCTATAAAAGCTTTAACTACAGTATAACTTTTGACTATTTGCATACAAAAATCGATATTTTTTAGCCTCTGTTATTTATAAAACCAAACAGCGGGATAGCCTCGGTCATAAACTACTATACCCACCGAGTTGTTTATTAGTTAATGGTTAAGAACCATAACACTCCGGATAAATCTTTTTATTTAGCCCATACAACTATCGAAGTTGAATTTCTAGATGGGTCTTGAATAAATATCAATGCCTGATAATTAATCAGTCAAAACAAATCTCAATAAAAGCTTTTCCTGAGTCAGAGCCAAATGGGATAATAATGACATGCCCTTCATGTATATGATCAATGGTATGGTTTGTTCCAGATACGACCATAGGAGTGGCCATATCAAATTCATAGCCTTTCTTACTCAATTCTAGTTTTGCTCCTCCACTTACCATATTGGTGATTTCGCCGACCATATCGGTAATTTCTTCATCTATTTCTTCGAGTTTATCACCTACCATGCGCTGCATGATGCGAAGTGCTAGTGATTTTTCGAATGTAATAGATAAAGACCCTTTAGTTTTCGATCCCACCATACCAATTAACCCCGAAACATCCCCCATTGCAACATCATTTTTTTTTATTCTGGGCTTTTCATAGGTTAATTCTGTGTGCCCCATCACATCAATAACTTTTATTAGTGCATTTATAAACGGATTAATAAATTCAACATTCATTGTTATGTCATCCTCACTGTTAGAATACTAAGTGGAACTTTATAAAATTGAAGCCTTCACAGATAAACTATAGTACATAAAACGAAAAATGAGTGTTTCTTTGAAGTGGTCCTAATACAACTTTGTGACTGGTGGCCTTGTTAAGAAACGAAAGGATAAATAAAGGTCAACAGATAAGGTCAAAGGGGCTATTTAAGCCCGTGGCAGGCATATTTGTCATGCGACACTCATGGCAATAGCTTTTGTAGATTTGGTAGCCGTCAAAAGACAAGTTTAGCAGGGCACTGAAAAGGGCGCCGCTTTTGAGGGCACCTAAGCACACATGTTCATTCACTGAGTGTTTTGCTAACATTAAAAACATCCCCGCTGCATGCACTACGTGCATCTTAGAGCGGTATTTTTTGCCATACATAGGCAAGCTTAGTTAACGATAAGATATCTATAACTGTGTTCATTGAAACTACTTAATTTTATCGATACTGATAGCTACATGAAAAATATTACAGTGTTAACACAGCAAAACCATGTTACTACCCCGTCACAAAAAATCCCAAGGTAAACGTGAAAGTGATCGCATTAAAGCCGCTTAACTGCCTAATGAAGGTTGGTCAACACTGATGATTGCTCTAGCATTACGCGTGCATGAAACCAGTTTGGTGCGCTTTATAGATGATTACCTCTACAGTGAAAAATTAACGATAGAAAGTGGCTGCTCACAAAGTCATCTAACCGATGAACAAACACAGGGAATTATTCAGCATTTATGTGACCTTGCTTATCTTCACGCACATCAAGTAGTCACTTATATTAAAGAAAAATATGCCGTCACTTATCAAATATCAGGATTTAATAAGTGGTTACACCAACATAATTTCAGTTATAAAAACCTAAAGGTATGTCTCATAAATTTAATGAAGACAAGCGAGCAGAAATCATAAGGTAATCATTAATGCTTACCGCGCGAACGGTTTAGTTTTCCCTCTAATGACCTGTCGTTAGAAAATTATCTATAAACATATCCTATTCGCACAAAGTTTTCATAATTTCTATGCCGCTTCGTGCCCCGAAGCGCCACAGAATTTAATACCTAAAATCATATTAATCTATTGTCCACTTTGGTGTATTCTAATCAAATTATAATTTTGACTTTATAGATTCCTGATGAAATTTAGAACAATTCTATTATCTAACGCAGGGCTAATTTTCATCGGTTCAAATGTCGCTAGATAACCCACGGCTAACGTCCGGTTTCGTATCAGAGAAGACCATTTTAGTCCTGATTTAGGGGGTTAGAAAAGGTCTCGAATATGACCTTTAGCTGACTGTAAAAAAAGCTAACACTATCAAGTAATTATTTCCGCTTAGCGCACAAAGTGATCGTTAATACTTTTCAGTCTCGACAACTTCTCAGCGAGCATCAACCCGTTGACTAAAGATTGATTTGGTTCGAAAATATCATCTACTAAAGGTGTTGATTCTAATGGTCCTACTTGTCGAGATAACCTCATTTGTAATGTCTATTCACATTGCGTTTTCTAGTAATCGCTAAATAAATAAAGAGCGACGACTATTATTCGTAGTTTAACAAGTTCGTGTGCCAATCAAAATATAAGCTCAACAGATAGTCGTTCTAATGTATCCCATCTAATGATAAAAAGTAAAATAGCAACAGCCACGGTAACTTCAGAAATACCATAGCTATAATACTTATCGATGACATGCAGTTGCCGTAATGAAGATAAAGGGTTATCGCTATTTGAAGGTCTTTAGAAGTCTTTAGAAGTCTTTTAAAATGATAAAACCTTTTACAGAAAACTGTAAAAGGTTTTTATTGGTAGTTATCTTAACAGTCAGTGTTTATAAAAATGACAACAACTCTTCGTCTAACTGCATTAACGTTTTAGGGTCTGCCATCATGGTGATTGCTAACGATTTAGTTCTTGGCAACATGCGCTCAAAGTAAAACTCTGCGGTTTTAATTTTTGCACGGTAGAAGTCTCTGTTTTCAACATCGGTTGCTAATTTTTCATAAGCCGCCTGCGCCATTTGTGCCCAGAAATAAGCCATAACGATGTAACCAGAATACATTAAATAGTCAACCGAAGCAGATCCGACCACATCGCGGTTTTTCTTTGCTTTTAATGACAAACTTAACGTATTTTTCTGCCAGCCGGCAACAGCTTTGCTCAATGGCCAAATAAATTGATTCATCTGACGTTTATGAGGGTTATTTGAAATCATACTTTTGTCTTTACAAAAGCTTAAGACTTCCATGGTAAAGTGTTTTAAATACTTACCACGATTTAATAAGATTTTACGTCCTAATAAATCAAGTGCTTGGATACCCGTCGTTCCTTCATACAAAGTAGCTATACGTGTATCACGAACAATTTGCTCCATACCCCACTCTTTGATGAAGCCATGACCACCAAATATCTGTAAGCCATGATTTGCACTTTCTGAACCTAGTTCAGTGAGGAATGCTTTTAAAATCGGCGTAATAAAACCTAAACGGTTATCAGCTTTACGGCGTTGCTTATCATCTTTCAACATTTGGATGTCATCAACTATCTTCGCCGTATAATAAATCATAGCACGGCCACCTTCAGTGATCGCTTTTTGCGTCATTAGCATTTTACGAACATCAGGGTGAACAATAATTGGGTCAGCAACTAATTCAGGTTTTTTAGCACCGGTAAGTGAACGCATCGACAATCGTTCTTTTGCGTAAATTAATGAGTTTTGATAAGCAAGTTCTGAAGCACAGATACCTTGTAAGGCTGTACCAACACGTGCGGTATTCATAAAGGTGAACATACATTCTAAACCTTTATTTTCTTTACCGATAAGTACGCCTTTTGCACCATCAAAATTTAACACAGCGGTAGCTGAACCTTTGATACCCATTTTATCTTCAATAGAGCCACAAACAACATTGTTACTTTCGCCAATATTACCTTGTTCATCAACTTGCATCTTAGGAACAATAAATAATGAGATACCACGCGTACCTTTTGGCGCATTGGGTAATCTTGCTAAAACGATATGAACTATGTTTTCAGTTAAGTCATGCTCACCAGCTGAAATAAATATTTTAGTACCACTAATACTAAATGTGCCATCATCGTTTAACTCAGCTTTTGTTTTAACTTGACCTAAATCTGTACCACATTGTGGTTCAGTTAAACACATAGTGCCGGTCCAAGTACCTTCGGTAAGCTTAGTTAAGTAAAGCTGCTTCTGTTCTTCAGTACCGTGTAACTGTACCGTATCCATAGCACCGTGGCTTAGACCAGGATACATAGCCCACGACCAGTTTGCCGTACCCATCATCTCTGACTTTACCATGCCTAGCGAAGCAGGAAGCCCTTGGCCACCATGTTCAACAGGGTGGGACAAACTCTGCCATCCACCGTCAACGTATTTCTGATAAGCTTCTTTAAAGCCTGTAGGCGTGGTTACTTTACCATTATCAAAAGTACAACCTTCTTTATCGCCACTTTGGTTTATTGGTAATAATTCATTTTCACAGAATTTTGCACACTCTTGGAATATCGCATCAACCAAGTCAGGTGTCGCTTCTTCAAATTCTGGATACTGCTTATAATGGTCATAATAATTAAAGACATCTTCAAATAAAAATTTCATGTCTGTGATCGGTGCTTTATAACTGAGCATGTATCTCTCCAGTGCTTTTTAAACTATTTATTTAACTTCTTTCGAATATAGCAGAAAAACAACTGGTCATACCACTGTTTTTTACTAATAAATATTTATATATTTATAAATAGAACTTAAGTGTAGAAGACAACTGTATTTATTAAAGAGAATAAGCGTGTAAAATTTTAATTAAGAATAAAAATTTTAGCTTTGCTGTATAAGGAATAAATAGCATATTAACAATAATATTAGCTCTGTGGAATGTAGTCGAAGCCGTGATAACAACAATCGCAGCAAACGTCTGCTTCGCGTATAGAAAGCGAATTAAACTAAACTGTTATAATTTTTGTTGTTTATTTTATAGAATTTGAGGTCTTGAGGTCTTGAGGTCTTTCATATGGCTATAAAAACAGTAAAAACAATGTTGGCGGAGTGGACGGGACTCGAACCCGCGACCCCCGGCGTGACAGGCCGGTATTCTAACCAACTGAACTACCACTCCGCTGTATTGCTCTCTTCAAGTTTTACTACATAAGTAGACGGTACTTAAACCCGTAATTTTACTTTTGAATGTTATTATAAAAGATGTCACGCCTTTTATAGTTAGGCCATTCAAACCTTATTCTTAATTAAAACAATGTTGGCGGAGTGGACGGGACTCGAACCCGCGACCCCCGGCGTGACAGGCCGGTATTCTAACCAACTGAACTACCACTCCGCTGTATTGCTTTTGAATGTTATAATAAAAGATGTCACGCCTTTTATTGTTAGGTCATTCAAACCTTATTTTTTACTTAAACAATGTTGGCGGAGTGGACGGGACTCGAACCCGCGACCCCCGGCGTGACAGGCCGGTATTCTAACCAACTGAACTACCACTCCGCTGTATTGCTTTAAACGTTTAGTAAAACTAGGTGCTTAACCTTTGATTAATTGGCGGAGTGGACGGGACTCGAACCCGCGACCCCCGGCGTGACAGGCCGGTATTCTAACCAACTGAACTACCACTCCGCTTTATAATCAACACATTCTTCAACAAGTCGTTGAATGCGGCGGAGATAATACGGTTAAGACGCAGAGCAGTCAACCACTTTTTTAATATAATTAACTGTATGCACGTTTGATGTACAATACGGCTGAATTACATTCAAAAATGGCTTTATTTAATTGGCTACTCATCATTTTTTGTTCTTTTTACGGCGAGATATAAAGTAAAAGACTAACGCAATAAGGACTATTCCGACGTTTGCAACAGCAATAATAATATAAGTTTGTAGATCTTTTTCACTTTTTGCCCTTTCTTGTTCGACTTTAGCTTCTTGCAACTGCATGGCTAATTGTTTAGCCTTTTCCTCTGCTAGTATAATTTTATCGGTAATAACAACATCCGCTTTGTCTACAGGGGGTGATGTCACTTCACCCTTAGCATTTAAGGTCGGCATCACTAAGCCCACTTTACTTTCTGCATTAAAGGTAAATTGTTCTAACACTAAACGGAATTCGCGGTCGTTAATTGTTTTGCCAAAAACACTCACTTTTATACGATGAATACCTGACTCGGTGTAAGCAAGTTCATAAGTACGTAAATTACCTTTTTCTTCCAGGATAGAAAATGGTACTTCTTGACGGTCTGGAAAAATAACTTTCCCTTGAAACAAAACACTATCAACATCTACATAAGTAGGGTCGATAGTAAAGATGACCTTGTGAGACTTCCCGACTTCCATTACGGGTTCAACAGAAATGGTAATTGGTGTCTTTTGCAAAATAATGGGTTTTTGTCGTAACTCTCGAGTAGCCATCGGCATAATAACAGAGTAAATAGGTAGCCATTCACCCGGAGCAAAAGCAAGTTCAAATTCGCCAGTAAACACACCATCCTTGGCATACTCATCTAAGTCACGGCCATCATCACGAAACTGCGCTATTTTAATGGGTTCAGCACCAAAATTATCATACGCAGAATTGTTGGTACTAAAAAAATCTACATTGAGGTTAATAACGTCACGAAAGAGTGGATCATCAATAGCTTGTTCTCCGTTATAAAGGTGACCTTCAATTTTTAAGGTTTCTCCCGAGAGGATAACCTCAGGTAAGGGGTCAACTTTAATAGTGACATCAGTGACAACCATAATGTGGCTTTGCGGTAAAATATCACCAATAGCCTGCCAAGGGCCGGGCATTGGATTTTTAATGGTGATTAAATCAAAAGTACGATCATCAAACCAAGTAATTTTATCTTTAGGTAAATTATTAATTTTAATTTTTGTGCCATCAGGGCGCACAAGTATGATGGGTGGCGTGCCACTTCTTCGATAAAATAACAGAGTTATTTCTTCAAGCAAGGCATCTATTTTAAAACGATTCTCAAAATAAGGAATTGCATTGGTAACATTATCTGATTGGTAATAATCAATTTTGGTTTGTTGTCCATAACTTGGTATAGATATCAATAAAGTGGCTGCTACTATGATAATAAAAAGTTTTGACTGACCTATTTGGGCCATATTGGTTCGCTCCCTTTTTCAGCAACAATCGCTAATCTTTCACTATGCTTAATAAGTTCATCGGCAGAAGCTTGGATAACCTTTAATTTTGTTCGTTGAGTGGGTAAACGACGAATAGCATTACTGTCACCTGATCCGCTACCTGCTGATAGATTTAACACAGATTGCTTACGCGTCATCTCTACATAAACAAACGCTAAAAGTTGAGCATCGATTAACGCACCATGATAAGTGCGATCAACTAATTTATCGACACGATAGAAACGCGCTAAATAATCAAGAGTCTTTGGTGAACCAAATTCATCTTTTGAAACATGCAAAGTATCTATGATCGTACACATATCACGAGTGTTGGGAATATTTCGCTTTAATAAAGCAAATTCATTGTCCATAAAACCGATATCAAATTTAGCGTTATGAATAACAAGGCGTGCACCTTTAATAAATTCGATAAAGTCATCGACAACTTGACTAAATAAAGGTTTATCACGAAGGAACTCATTGGTTAATCCGTGAATATTGATAACTTCATGATCCATTTCAAACAATGGATTGATATAAACGTGAAAACTACGGCCAGTTAACTGTCGGTTGATCATTTCAACACAGCCTACTTCAACAATTCGGTGCCCTTCCCTAGGATTAATACCCGTTGTTTCTGTATCTAATATAATTAATCGTTCATCTTGTTTTACAACTTGTTCGTTATTCATTGTGATTTCATCACCTTTTTTTTGGGTCAGGAAGTGGCTCTGGAAACTCAGTAATATTTATTGTAAATTTTTTACTGAGATTTAACATGATTATAAGCGCTCCAACAATAAGAGCTTGGGTGGTTAACCATGCTAATGACAGTAAATGCCAATAAAAAAAGCCAACTAAGCAAATAATCAAATCAAAAAGTAAGGCAAAAGTGAGAATCCCCTTACCATGGCGCCATGATTTTTTAACCCAGTCTTTCGCATTTGGCCGGCGTAAGCTTAAGACAAGGACAACAAAGACACCTAACGCACCAGAGCCTAAACTTAAATAAAACAATGATGTTTCAGGGTATATCCATTGAATAATACCAACACGGTCTTTCATATTGGTTACTGACATTAGCCAAACGACATAACCCCGTAAAATAAAAATCAAAGCTAGGTAGACCCATTTTGATATTTTCAAACAATCAAAATTGTCAAAATCTTGCACTGAATAAGTAGAGTAATTATGTTTACTCATCAATATCATGACCGCGCTTTTTTGTATGCTCTATTCTCAGGTGCTCTTGTGCGGCAGTAATAGCTTTTACTGCTCGGGATCTAAATTCACGATAAAATAAAGTATAAACAACCAGTAAACTGGCAAAAACAAATAACGCAGGATGAAAAAACCAACACATTGCCGCAATAGAAAAATAATAAGAACGTAATCCGTAATTATAAGAATGTGCCGCTTGGTCTTGCACTATTGCCATTTGTTTTGCATAGGCACGCAAGTTTTCATTTTCGCCTAATTCATCATAAGGCGCAGCTCCAATCATGACATTTAAAAAGCCATACTGTCGCATAGACCAAGTAAATTGAAAAAATGACATAATGAAAATAAAAGCTAGTACACCTAATTTTAATTGTATCGCCACATGATTTGGAAAATCGGCATAGGGAATTGAACCTATCACCGCTTCTAAACGTTCGACTTGAGCGAATAGAGTCAATACACCGGCTAAAACTAGTAAAGTTGTTGAAGCAAAAAAAGCAATATTTCGCTCCAAATTTGCTAACAGCGCAGCTTCACCAACACGAATATCTCGCGTCATTAGCTCATTCATCCAATGAATTCTATGTTGATGAAGACATTTGGCGATACAATCAGTGTTTTTTGCCTTAACACGAGCAAACCAGGTGTAACCAATCCAACAAGTTACAAAGCATATAAAGGCAAGAATATCGAGTAAAGTAAATGGCATAATAATGAAGAACTAGATAACAGGCATTCCATTATGCAGGAGAATATTTATAGATTCGAGCTAAATTTTCTACGATTAGTCAGGCAAAAAATGTTAGAAAAAACCATTAATCGTATTCCTTATACAAGTTATCGTAATTCCTTTGACAGAAACTCTAACTTTCTTCACCATCGCCGGTAAATCTATTACTTAAGTTTACCGTCAGTATTGAAGATAAACTTTGTGCAAACACTTTCCTTTGGAGCATCAATGTTCACTGTCAAATTCAGCCATATTTTGACTATTTCCACTTTATTATTTTCTTTTCATTGTAAAGCCAGCGCACAACAGTCAACCCAAATCCCAAGGATTTCCGGTAAAATAACCATAGATGCTAAATTAGATGAAAAACAATGGCGCCATGCAAAAAAAATATTAATCAATAACGTTACTCGTCCATACGACAATATACCTAGTCAAGTTCATACCGAAGCACTATTAATGGAAGATGGCGGTACTTTCTATATTGCTTTTATTGCTCAAGATCCCAACCCAAGCCAAATTAGAGCGTTTTACCGCGATAGAGATCAATCATGGGGTGACGATGTCGTTGGCATAAAAATTGACACTTATAATGACCAACGTTCGGCTTATCGATTTTTAGTCAACCCTTTAGGCTCTCAAATCGACGGTATCGAAAATGAAATAACGAAAAGTGAAAGTGATTCTTGGGATGGCATCTGGGACAGTGCAGGAATAATTAACGATAAAGGCTATATCGTAGAAATGGCTTTACCCCTTCGTATGCTTAACTTTACTGAAAAATCATCATTACAAGATTGGGGCATTGAATTAATGCGTTTTTATCCTAGAAACGAATTTTTTCGTTTCTCAAACGTCCGCCTTGAACGAGATAACGACTGTGAGTTGTGCCAACTTCACACGATTGAAGGCTTTACGGGGGCAAAACAAGGCGATAACTTAACCGTTACGCCTTCACTCGTTACCGGCGTTAATGAAGAAAGAGAAAATAATGAGGATTGGCAGAGTGAAACCAACACAGAAGCTAGCTTAGATGTTCGTTGGGGAATAACACCTGACTGGGTGTTGAATGCCACAATTAATCCAGATTTTTCAACGGTTGAAACAGATAATGCTCAGTTAAATATCAATAATAACTTTACACTTTTCACCCAAGAAAAAAGACCCTTCTTTCTAGATAATGCTGATTACTTTGATTCAAATTATAACCTGATTTATACCCGAAATATTAACTCACCAAACTACGGTGCTAAATTAACCGGTCGAGAAAATGATCACTCCTTTGGTTTATTTGTCACCGATGACGACAGTACCAATATTTTAATCCCCGGTAATAGAGGCTCTTCCATAGCGAGCATCGAAGGCGAATCAAAAGCAAGCGCTTTTCGCTATCGTTACAATTTTAACGAAAACATCACTATGGGGACCGTAAGTACCATACGTACTGCCGAAGATTATCAAAATATAGTACACAGTGTCGGCAGTCAAATTAGACTTTCAACGGCTGATGTCTTTAAGTTTCAAGCGCTTTATTCAACTACAGAATATCCTGATAACTTATTTGAGCAATTTTGTAATGCCGATGATGGCGACGACTCAAGTGAGTCAGACAATTGCTATGCGCCACCAGAAAACATTGACTGTGGCTATAGTCAATGTGATTACAATGAGCAGGTTTTACGGACCTTAAAAGATGATAAGTTTAGTGGTAGCGCATTTAAAACCAGCTATTCTCACAATGACCGAGACTGGTATTACCGCGTAACATACGATCAGCAAAATTCTGGTTTTCGTGGTGATTTAGGCTTTATTCCTAATGTTGACTACAAGCGTTTTTCTGTTGGTGGTGATAGAAAGTGGTATGCGAAACCAGGTGAATGGTGGACGAAATTTAAAATATATTCTGATTGGGATATCACCCATAACGACAATAATGAATTGATTGAAAAAGAATTTGATATCAACGCTCAACTAAATTCAAGTATGAATTCATACTTCCGCTTTTCTTATTCAAACCGTGATTTAGTCGGTTTAAGAAAAGATAAAAGTATTTTAGCCATTGACGGTAACACCACCTTGTTTACCGAAAATCAATTTTCACTCTTCGGTGAAGTTAATCCAATGCTAGGTCTATACTTTAACAGTAACTTTAAATACGGCGATGCCATTGATTATAGAAACAACCGTCTTGGCCGCACTAAACGATGGAGTTCAAAGGTAACCTTAAATGTTGATAAGCATTTAGAATTAAATATCAAACATACCTTTAATCAATTAGATGCCACTAATCATAACGTCGATGCGACCAGTAACAATGTCTTTACTGCAAGATTGACCGATTTTAGAGCAACGTACCAATTTAATGTGTTAAGTTTTTTACGTTTTAGTTTTATTTATAATAATACCAACAGAAATATTAACAATTATATTTACACAGATCCCGAAGATATTACCCAAAGCAGGAAGAACGTCTCAACTGAATTGTTGTACGCCTACAAGTTGAATTCGCAAACAGTTTTCTATTTAGGCTATTCTGATAGACACTACACCGAAGAAGATTTTAGCGACTTAAATCAAAATAAACGTAATCTCTTTATGAAGTTTAGTTATGCTTGGATGAAGTAAAAATAAATAAAAATCCTATCAACTTTTAAGTAAAGTCTCCATTTGGCGACTTTTTTATTGTCTGCTAATAAAAGAGCTAGAATAATTAATGATTGTTTTAACTGCATTTTTTTGACACAATTTATCCAGAGTCACAATATAAAAATAATAATATGTAACCCTGGAGAGAAAATGTTGTTGTTAAGAAGTAGCTACAAAGCCATAGTAGCTAGTATATTTTTACTGTTTTCACAGAATAGTTTTGCTGAACAAAATACCCAAGAAAAAACAATCAATAAAATCGATCATTTATCGATACCTTATGCTAAAACAAAAGTCACTATAGACGGCAACATCAACGAAGAGGAATGGTCTCAGGCATTATCCATAGAACTCAACATTGTTAATTCCCCTTGGAATAATAAGCCTAGCCCGGTTAAAACCACCGCAAAAATATTTGAAAATGGCGAGACCATTTATATCTCTTTTATTGCCCAAGATCCCAACCCAGAAGAAATAATTGCCTACCTAGGTGACCGAGATACACGACTCGAAGACGATGTGGTGGGTATAAAACTCGACACTTACAACAATCGACGATTAAGTTATGAACTTTTTGTTAATCCTTATGGATCTCAAATCGATAGAATAAAAAACGAACTCACCGGTGATGTCAATTCAGCTTGGGATGGTATGTGGCAATCGTTTGGCAAAAGAACCGCGAGTGGTTATCAAGTTGAAATGGCTGTGCCCTACCATGCATTGAACTTTGCTGACACAGATGAAGAAAAAACCTGGGCAATTGAATTTATTCGTCTCTACCCTCGTGACTCTCGCCTACGTATATCTCATATACCGCTCGACCGAGACAATGATTGTTGGTTATGCCAAATACCTGAAGCAAAAGGTTTTAAAGATGCAAAAACCGGTAACAATTTAACAATCACGCCAGCAATAGTGGCAAGTAAAAATGATACTCGTGACATTTACGACCCACAAGATGAATGGCAAAGCGATAACGACACCGAAGCGGGTGTTGACTTACGCTGGGGTATTAATGCCAACACGCTATTAAACGTTACGGTAAACCCAGATTTTTCGACAGTAGAGTCTGATGCCGGACAACTTAGCGTTAATAAAACCTATTCCTTGTTTTATCGCGAAGCTCGTCCTTTCTTTGTAGAAAACTCAGATTATTTCTCTTCAAACTTTAATTTAGTTTATACCAGAAACATTGCCAACCCTGATTATGGTGCAAAATTAACCGGAACTAATGACAATCATACCTATGGTGCTTTTATTAGTCACGACACAGAAACTAATTTTATTGTACCTGGAAATACTGGCTCACGTTTAGAATCGTTAGATGAAGAAAGCCACTCTGGCGCATTTAAATATCGCTACGACTTTTCTGAAGAATTTTCATTAGGTGCAATTAGCACCTTAAGAAAGTCCGATAGTTATCAAAATACTGTTGCCGGTATCAATACCAAATATAAAATGGATGACTCGAATGCTATTCTTGCACAAGTTGTTCATTCAAACAGTGACGATTCAATAGAGGAGTCGACTGATTTTGCCGACCAAGCGGTCAAACTTAGTTATGAGCACAACTCGGAGTATTGGTCGGTAAGTGCTGAACACCAAAAAATAGGTAAAGATTTCCGCGCTGATTTAGGTTTTATGCCCCAAGCTGATTATCAAGATGAGAGATTGTTAGTTGACCGTTTCTTTTACAGTGAAGGCGACAGCTTTTGGCAAGAAGCAAAATTGTCAGGTCAGTGGCAAATTAAACACAATGAAAATGGTGAGTTGCTAGAAAAAAGTTTGGCATCAAGTTTTACGATTGATGGCCCTAAACTTTCACAATTTGATATTATGTTTACCTATGCAGATAAAATAGGCTTACGTAAAAGTGAGTTAAATCAATTAAATGGAGGCATTGCAACAATTGAGTTTGATGACTCTATTGACGGTAATACCGACCGCTTTACTGAAAAGCTTTTGACTATGTTTGCGTATATCAAACCAACAAGATACCTTTATGGTGAAGTTTATTATTCTTTTGGTCAAAAAATAGATTACCAAAATAATCGCCTCGCTGATTATCAAGAAATTTATGCGAACACCCGCCTTAACCCAACCAGTCATTTAGAAATTGATTTTTCTTATACTTATGAAACTCTCGATACCAGTCAAGGTAATGTATACGATGCGAACTTAGTGGAATTAAGAGTTTCTTACCAATTTGATGTGAACAGTTATCTTAAATTAAATGTTGTTTACTACGATGTAGATAAAAATCCAGATAATAATATCTCAGCTTATTCGAAGACCAATAGTGATTTATCAACACAATTAATTTATAGCTATAAGCTTAATCCACAGACGGTATTTTTCTTAGGGTATTCAGACAATAGCTATCAAGATGACGACTTAACTACGTTAAGGCGTGGCGAACGTACTTTGTTTACTAAAGTTAGCTACGCTTGGATGCCTTAGCGCCTTATTAATCGATAAATAAGTTTAGTTTGATAACGGTTATCAAACTAAACTTTAGTTTCACACTGCGACGTTAACAAAAACTCTGGCTGTTGTTTATCTGCGGTATATTAGCGCTATTAAAACGATTCATTAACACATCGTTTCATCTATCAATTACCAATTATCAATCAATCAAAACTTCTATTTGCCTTCTGCCATGTTCTGTAACAGTAGCAATCGTTGTTGTTCCTGCTGAGAAGCTTGATAAGGTAAACCGCTTAAACTGTTGACTGCAAAATCTTTTATAGGATGTTCATCAATTGAACTATCACCGTACTTGGTTGGTTTACCGGGAGCGGGTGACATTAATTCGATTGAGAAAGTTGATAAGTAAAATGGCGCTTGCCTGCCTTGTAATACTGACTGGTGAGCTTTTAAATAAAGATGACTATTGCCCTTATTGAGTTTTGCTTTGCTAACTAAGTGGGCGATGGGTTGGTAATTGGCATCAAATAAGTTTGCCCGCATTCTATATAGGCCTTGCTCTCTAGTCGTCAAATTAGCTTTTAATACCATATCAGCATCTTCATTGTAGGCCGGTTCAAAACTTTCTAGGGTAGCAACTGAATCAACATATTTAAGTGCTAGGGTAATATTAATATTCTTACCATTAATTTTCGCCTTAATCGATGCTTGCAATTCTCGTGGCAAATCTCTTTTACCGGTAAAGTGTGAATGCCAGTTTTCTTCACCCTGTTCAAATTGACTGGTCAATAAAACTTTACCTGTTTTGATATCAACAAGTTGTAGCTCTGCGCCGGTAATATTTTCACCGGTTAGTGTCGCAAAAACGATTTCGGGATAGGTATATCGATATTTTGATAATGCGGCGCTTACTTGAGTGCCATTGTCGTCAACTAACATAGATTGGGGATTAAAAAAATTAGGGGTTAAGCGGTCAAAATCTTTATCCGTTAAAGGTTGTGAATAGGGTGGATAAGTTAACTCTGCCGCATACGCTTGTGCAACGAGTACTGCAGAATCGTTTGAAGTGATTTTATTAACTGTAGCCGCGAGCGAACTATTATTACTTGGCGGCTGTTCTGGCAAGCTAGTTGTCTTAATTGGAATTGTTTTTTTCAAGGGGTCATTAACAATCGTAAATTGTTGCGGTATTGATGGCCAAAATAGCCAGACAACAACGGCGATAATAGATATAACACTGAGTTGTTTTAACAATGATTTTTTTTTCATAACGGCTTTACTCTTTTGCCAAGACACTGTTGATTTTCCTTGATTAACCTAGAAAACCAACAGCCTTAACTATATTATTTAATTCGGAATCGCGTCATAAATGAGCGTTGACATACTGTCATCATTCGAATTTTCAACATAAAGATAATTACTTTTCCAAAGCCACCAGCCAGTCGTTTTAGTATAAGTGTCAAAGTAAATGCTTTCTCCTGACAGTAGGTTTTTCTGATTACTTGCTGCCGTCACTTTACCTTGCTGTTGTGGCTCAAGTAACGAACCATGACTATAAGCTTTACCCATAAGCATTGGATAATGGTATGGCATAAAACCATTAACGGCATTACCTTGCTGTGCTATTTTACCATTTAACGCGATACCGGTACTGCAGCTGCCGTATCTTGCTTGGCGATTAGCCCCGCAAGAGGAGTGCGTACCAACAACACCGTCGTCATTACCTTGAATAAATGGGCTAGTAACCCCTAAATACTCACTTGCATCACCAACAAAGCGTAGACGTGGGATCCTCGCATCAGGTAATGGTGCAAGTTGTCTAGCGTTATTGACTTTTAAATCATTAAGTACACCCATTTCATCGCCAAGATCGCCGCCAAGCCAAGCCTCTAATGCTGCCTCAATGACAAAAGACCACGTTTCTGTACCCTCAGCAACACTTACCGCCACATCAGCAAGTTCACTGCCACCACCTGCGCCAGCAATGTCAAAGGTCGCAACAATATTCAGTGGTGCTAATCCGGCATTTTCCAACCAAGTTTCTTGGTTATCAATAATATACCGTGCCACTAAATCACCGGTTGAATGTGTTACAAAGATGCAACCCGGTGTACAAAAGTTACTTTCAGAAAATGATTTTAACTTTGGCCAAACATAGTCAGTGGCTATTTTACCTTCAATTCGTTCATATGAAGGCCAGTCAATACGGGCATCACTGAGGTTATTCCAATAGCCTTGCCAGTAATTTTGACCACTCGCCGTAACGTCACCGTCAATAATAAGTTGTTGTGGCTGAAAGCCATGGATAAGTACTATTTTATATTCTTTACTATACGAAGCTGCTGAGCAGAATGTCAGGCATATCCCTGCTACAACCGTTATACGTTTGATTATATTCATTATTTCCCCAAATTATTTTTAAATTTTATTTTATAATTATATTTTTACGTCTTATTTTTATTGGTACTACAACTCATCGGACGTTCGACCAGTTAAAATGATAATAGTCCAATGACTATTTATTAGTCAATGGCTAATTATTTATAATTTTGATAGTTTATTGATAGGTTATTAACAGTTTATTGATAGTAAAAACAAGGACACTTTCAGTAAAGATCAATAAATTTATAATAATACCATTTAAAAAGAGACAAATTAATTCAAGCGCTTAACACCTTTTACTCATCAGCTCAAACGAGGTATCATTAGTATTTTATTAGCAATAATAATAAAAAATAAAAGTAGGTTATTATCAAAAAGAACGATAATTAAAGGCAAACGACACACTAATTTAACTTAAAAGGCATTTCTATATTCTTTTTTTGTATATAAGTTAACAAAATATCACTTCTTTTATTTTTATAAAGCGCTAACCTTGTGCTATTAAAGTAAATAAAGCTTTATTAAGGAGCTACCATGACTACAATATTTGAAGATAACTCAACCACTATCGGTAAAACACCTTTAGTAAAACTTAACCGTGTAACAACCGGTAATGTTTTTGCAAAGATAGAATCAAGAAATCCAAGTGCGAGTATTAAGTGTCGTATTGGCGCAAACATGATCTGGGATGCAGAGAAGAAAGGCTTATTAACGCCTGGTAAAGTAATCGTTGAACCAACAAGTGGTAATACTGGCATAGCCCTTGCCTTTGTTGCAGCAGCTCGAGGTTATGGCATTACGTTAACTATGCCACACACCATGAGTTTAGAACGCAGAAAATTATTAGCGGCTTTAGGGGCTAAACTTGAATTGACCGATGGCGCTAAAGGTATGAACGGGGCTATAGCTAAAGCGCAAGAAATTAAAAATTCAGATCCAGACAAGTATGTTTTATTGGGGCAATTCGACAACCCTGCCAATCCTGAGATCCATGAAAAAACGACCGGTCCAGAGATCTGGGCAGATACCGATGGTAAGATTGATATTTTTGTTGCTGGCGTTGGAACAGGCGGTACCATTACCGGTGTTAGTCGTTATATCAAAAATATTGCCGGCAAAAACATTATGTCTGTAGCTGTTGAGCCTACTGACTCACCGGTTATTAGCCAAAAAATGGCGGGTGAGGCATTAACACCTGGCCCACATAAAATTCAAGGTATTGGTGCTGGTTTTATTCCTGGCAACTTAGACTTAAGCATGATTGATGCTGTTGAAAAAGTGACCAACGATGAAGCAATGGCAATGTGTCACCGCCTAATGAAAGAAGAAGGTATTCTTGCGGGTATTTCTTCAGGTGCCGCGGTTGTTGCCGCTAAACGTTTAGCTGAGAAGCCTGAAAACAAAGATAAAAATATCGTTGTTATTTTAGCAAGTTCCGCTGAACGTTACTTATCAAGTCCATTATTTAGTGATGAGTTCACTGATAAAGAACTTGTACAATAATATTGACATCATCAAAATAAAAAAGACGCTAAGGCGTCTTTTTTTGTTTTATCAATCTGCAATAAAGCGAGCAATCGCTGGATGAATTAAGCCACTATGGCTTACCGGTCCCATATGTCCAGTTGGAAAATGTTGATGTTCAATATTGGGTAAGCTGGCTTTAATTTGATTGGCTAATGATTGGCTCAGTTCAGGACTGTGTTCCCCTGTCATCATTAACACTTTACAAGTAAGACCACTTAAATCAATTAAGGTATATTTCTCTGATATTAAACCTTTAAAGTCTAAACTCACCTTAGGCATATCTCTTGCCATTATATCCTGTACTTTTTGTGGTAGTGCTTTGAAAAAACCTGCTTGGTTCCAAAAATCAGTGAATATCTCTGCAGCCTGATACTTATCATCGATATTAACTTTGTTAGCAAAGTTATCCGCTAACATTCGAGCGTCACTATTTTGTTCAAGTAAATGAAACGCAACTGGCTCATATAAAGAAAGACTTAATATTTTTTCTGGATTCTCTATGGCTAGCTTTAAGGCAATCGCGCCGCCACAAGAATGCCCGACCAAATGGAAAGACTGATGTTGAGCAACATGAGTAATAATTTTTTTAATACGGTTAATTTCAACATCAAAATTATAATTTAACTCATCAGAGACTTTTTCTGCATTACCATAACTGAGCAAATCAATATTGATGACTAAGTAGTGAGGTTCAAGCAGTTTGACTAAGGGTTGCCATTGTCTGGCTGAACTTAGCGAACTATGAAGAAGTACAACCGGTGTTCCCTGCCCTGAAATATAGGCACCTTTTAGTAGATTATTTATGGTCATTGCAGCTATTTATTAGCGATAAAAACACCATTATCAGCTTAATCGAACAAATGTCAAAGTGAAATAACACTCAGTCTATTGCTGCGCAATTACAAAAGATACGGCTATAAAAGTTTACAAAGTAAATAAATAAAAATTCACACTTTTGCTGACATTAAATTATTTAATGTGATAGAAATTGATTAACTCAAATTTTCAACGAAATTAACTTAACGCCGTTTTGAGAAAATCGTCTGAAAAAATACAATAATAAAGAGTATTCATGGATATAAATCTTCAAGGTAAAAGCGCATTGGTCTGTGGTTCAAGTCAAGGGATCGGTAAAGCCTGTGCAATTGAACTTGCTCACTTAGGCGCTAACGTCACACTATTCTCACGTAATCAAGCAGCCCTAGAATTAGTCAAAGCTGAGCTTGATATATCACAAGACCAAAAGCACCAAGTATTAATCGCTGACTTTTCGAATACAGAACAAGTAAAAACCGTGATCAATGCGCATATTAACGCGTCGGGTGGTTATGATATTTTAATCAATAATACTGGTGGCCCCGCACCTGGCGCGGCCAATGAGGCTGGTGTCGATGAATTTATCAACGCCTTCAATTTACATTTAGTGTCTAACCATCACTTGGTTCAAGCGCTTATCCCTCGTATGAAAGAAAAGCAATATGGCCGTATTATCAATGTTATTTCTACGTCTGTTAAGCAACCGCTCAATGGCCTAGGTGTTTCTAATACCATACGTGGTGCAGTGGCTAGCTGGGCGAAAACCTTAGCAAATGAATTGGGTGAATTTGGTATTACTGTCAATAATGTCTTACCCGGGGCTACAGCAACCGCTCGTTTGGATGCCATTATTTCGGGGAAAGCCAAGAAACAAAACATTTCAATTGAACAGGCTACGCTTAACGAAAAAGCAATTATTCCAATGCGCCGTTTTGCTAAACCCGAAGAATTTGCAGCTGCGGCCGCTTTTTTAGCATCCCCTGCTGCGGGCTATATCACAGGTATTAACTTACCCGTCGATGGTGGCAGAACCTCGTGCTTATAAGGTTTACTTTAATAAACAATAGCTAGAGGAATAATAATGCTCAATGCGAATAATATTATTGAAAACTTTATTGATGGCGAATATCAAGCGCCCATCAATAATAATTATTTAGATAATATTGAGCCAGCCACGGGGCTAGTTTACAGCCAAATACCCAATAGTGATATCGCTGATGTTGAACAAGCTGTTGCAGCAGCAGAGCTTGCCCTGCCCGCATGGCGGGCCTTGGATTTAGAACAACGTGCCGACTATTTAATTGCCATAGCACAAGAAATTGAAAATCAACTTGAATCCTTAGCACTTGCCGAAGCCACAGACAATGGTAAACCGGTTTCTTTAGCGCGAATGGTAGATATTCCACGTGCGGCAAGTAACTTTAAATTCTTTGCTCATGCCTGTTCACAATTTGCTAGTGAATCTCATGCGATTGCTCATACGGCAATCAATTACACCTTGCGCCAACCTGTTGGTATTGTCGGCTGTATTTCCCCTTGGAATTTACCGCTGTATTTATTTACTTGGAAAATAGCACCAGCTCTGGCTACAGGTAATTGCGTAATTGCTAAACCCTCTGAAATAACCCCAAAAACGGCGGCAATGCTCGGCGCTATTTGTCTAAAAGTCGGTTTGCCTAAAGGTGTTTTAAATATATTACACGGAACAGGTGCACGTGTTGGCGCTGCAATATGTAACCACCCTAAAATTAAAGCGATCTCATTCACTGGTGGCTCCGCAACGGGTGCAGCAATAGCAACTCAGCTTGCACCAAAATTTAAAAAGTTATCATTAGAACTAGGTGGAAAAAACCCCGCCTTAATCTTTGATGACTGTCATTTTGAAAGTACCGTTGAAGAAGTTTTCCGCGCCAGCTTTGCCAATCAAGGTCAAATCTGTTTATGTGCTTCACGCCTATATATTCAGCGGGGCATATATGAGAAATTCAAAGCCGCATTAGTAGCAAAAGCACAAGCCCTTGTGCCACAAGACCCTTTACTTAATGAAACAAAAATGGGCGCGATTGTCTCCAAAGCTCACTTAGAAAAAGTACTTGGCTATATTGATTTAGCTAAAAAAGAAGGGGGTACTATTTTAGCGGGCGGTGAACAAGTGCTATTACCGGGTCGCTGTGAACAAGGTTATTTTTTACAACCGACTATCATTGAAGGCTTAAGTAATAATGCGAGTTGCAACCAGCAAGAGATCTTTGGTCCTGTTATTACCTTACAAATGTTTGATACTGACGAACAAGTACTAGCACTTGCCAACGAAAGCCAATATGGCTTAGCGGCGACTATTTGGACGCAAAATATTAATAGAGCGCATCAACTCGCTGAACAAATAAATACCGGAATTGTGTGGATAAATTGTTGGTTACTACGTGATTTACGAACGCCTTTTGGTGGTATGAATCATTCAGGTATTGGCCGAGAAGGTGGTTTAGAAGCCATGCGATTTTTTACTGAACCCAAAAATGTATGCATAAAATACTCATAGGTTCAAACTAAATAAGTAAATACCATAATTGTGTGGATAAATTGTTGGTTACTGCGTGATTTACGAACGTCTTTTTGTGGTATGAATCATTCAGGTGTTGGCCGAGAAGGTGGTTTAGAAGCCATGCGATTTTTTACTGAACCCAAAAATGTATGCATAAAATACTCATAGGCTCAAACTAAATAAATAAATACCATAATTGTGTGGATAAATTGTTGGTTACTGCTTGATTTACGAACGTCTTTTTGTGGTATGAATCATTCAGGTGTTGGCCGAGAAGGTGGTTTAGAAGCCATGCGATTTTTTACTGAACCCAAAAATGTATGCATAAAATACTCATAGGCTCAAATTAAACAATGAACCAAATTTGTCATAAATTTAAATCTTCAGGAGCAATATTTGCCAGCGTATTAGGCTGCAAATGGACGCTTATTTAACCTGTTTTCCTGTGGAGTTCTTTAGGAGAGGACGGTGATTTCGACATTCCCTACTCAGTCATACTCAAGTCTACATGCTATTGAAATAAATAAAGAACAAAGGTCTTTGATTGATTTTTGTTTACACTTATAACCCTAAAAATATATTAATTACATCAGGATCCCTTATGAGCGATGTTAAAATTAAAACGTCTTTGAACCCGAAAATAATCAACGCGGAACAAGCCCCAAAACCGGTAGGTTTATACCCTCACGCCCGACAAGTAGGCGATTTATTATTTCTTTCTGGTGTTGGCCCAAGAAAAGCCGGTTGCAAAGATATCCCTGGAGTTGTACTTGACGAGCAAGGTAAAATTAAAAGTTACGATATTGAAGCGCAATGTCATAGTGTATTCACCAATATTCGCTTAATTCTTGAAGCGTCAAATGCAAACTGGATGGACTTGGTTGATGTCACCGTATTTTTAACCAACATGGATGACGACTTCACCACCTACAATCGTATTTACGCAGAATACTTTGCCGATAACCAACCTTGTCGAACCACAGTTGAAATTAACAAATTACCAACGCCCATTGCCATTGAACTTAAATGTATCGCTGCGTTGAATCAACATAAAAAGCCTCAGACTAAAACGACGGGGGAATAGTTATGTCAACGTTAAAAAACAGCATCGCTATGCCTTTTAATTTACATGCTTGGATTGATGAACATCACCATTTACTTAAACCTCCAGTTTGTAATAAACAAATTTTTGAACAAGACAATTTTATTGTGATGATTGTCGGTGGCCCTAATAATCGTAACGATTATCACTATAACGTAACCCCTGAATTATTTTATCAAATTGAGGGCGAAATGGTGCTTTCAGTTATTGATGGTTCGGTTAAAAAGAATGACCATCATGATCCCAAAAATTTTCAAGATATAAAAATTAACGCTGGCGAGATATTCTTACTACCACCAAAAATGTTGCATTCCCCACAACGCTTTGAAAACAGCGTAGGTTTAGTGGTTGAACAAAAGCGAGCAAATAATCAAAAAGATGCACTTTATTGGTTTTGTCCCGACTGCAAAAAACAACTCTACACAGAAGCTTTTTATCTCGACAATATAGAAACAGACTTACCTAAAGTATTCAGCCGTTTTTATGACACACCTGACAATTGCACTTGTCAGCAATGTGGCATAACAGTGACGAAGGGATAAGTTATGCTAAAGATAGATATTCACACGCATATATTACCGAAGACCTGGCCTAATTTACGTGAAAAATACGGTTACGGTGGTTTTGTTAGTTTAGACCATCATAAATGTGGCTGTGCCCGAATGATGGTTGATGAAAAGTTTTTTCGTGAAATAGACCATAATTGTTGGGACCCTAAAGTTCGACTTGACGACTGTAAAAAGCACCACGTAGACGTACAAGTACTTTCAACGGTTCCTGTGATGTTTAACTACTGGGCAAAACCGAAAGATACTCTAGATTTATCGATGTATTTGAATGATCACATTGCTGGCATTGTTAACGACTACCCTAAGCGTTTTGTAGGGTTAGGGACTTTACCTATGCAATCGCCAGACCTTGCAATAAAAGAACTTGAACGTTGCATGAAAATTGGTTTGTCGGGCATTCAAATTGGTTCTCATATTAATGAATGGAATTTAGACCAAAAAGAGTTATTCCCTATTTTTGAGGCTGCGCAAGACTTAGGTGCAGCAGTTTTTGTTCACCCATGGGACATGATGGCGAAAGAAAAAATGCCTAAATATTGGTTACCATGGCTCGTTGGTATGCCTGCAGAATCAAGCTTAGCGATATGCTCGATGATCTTTGGCGGCGTCCTACAACGTTTACCTAAACTAAAAATAGCCTTTGCTCATGGTGGTGGTTCATTTCCATCAACTATTGGTCGTATTGAACACGGTTTTAATGTTCGCCCTGACTTGTGTTCCATTGACTGTCCGATAAACCCAAGAGATTTTCTGCCACAAATTTATCTTGATTCATTAGTTCATGATGAATTATCTTTGAAATATATTGTCGACTTAATGGGGGCAGACAATATTGCTCTCGGTAGTGATTATCCGTTTCCGCTGGGGGAATTAGCACCCGGTAAACTGATAGAAAACAGTCAATTTAACGATAACATTAAAGAAAAGTTACTGCATGGTTCAGCACTTAAATGGCTAGGCTTATCAAAGGAGCAATTTGTATGAGTTTAAAGATAAACATAGAACTTAAAGGGACTCACTATCAAATAAATCTTGAAAAATCATGGTCATTAGCTATTGCGGTTAACTTTAATCAGGCAAATCAACAACCCAATCATTTCTCTGCCAGTGCCGCATCAGCCACCCCTATGCAAGCAGAAAACTTTATTGGAGATACCCGACAAGGTGGCAGTTGCAATGTAAATGAATTAACAATTAATCCGCATTGTAACGGTACGCATACCGAGTCAATTGCCCATATTTGTCACTCTGCGATAAAGACCGATATAGTCAGTGATACTGAGATAATAACTAAGCAGACAGAAAATTATCCGTTAACCCTAGCGCAATTGAATATACCGGTGTTAATACCCTGCGCCATCATTTCAATCACACCTGAACTTGCCCTAAAAAGTGATGAACATTATACCCCTGACTTTTACCCACACGATGCCATTATTAGTCGAACATTACTCAAAAAAGCCTGTAGTCATTATACCAATGAACAACTACAGGCTTTGGTAATTCGTACTTTACCTAATGTTAAAAGTAAGTGCCAACAAGCTTATAGTCGTGAAAACCAACCCGCATTTTTTAGCCGCGAAGCTATCTTATATTTAAATGAACGCGGTGTAGAACACTTAGTGGTAGATTTGCCCTCAATTGACCGTTTGCATGATGAGGGGGTAATGACTTGCCATCATCTTTTTTGGCAAATTGAAGAAGGCTGTCACCAAATAAATAATGCCAGTTTAACTAACAAAACAATTACCGAAATGGCTTTTATTGATAATAAAATTGTCGATGGCTTTTATTTTATTAATATTCAAACACCTGCTTTTCATAATGATGCGGCGCCGAGTCGCCCGGTAATATTTACAACTAACAAGATCGGTGCTAAACAAGTGAGTAAATAACAATGATAGACAATAGCTTAGCCTATGCTCAACAACTTGACAAAAACGATCCATTAGCAAAAATGCGTAAGCAGTTTGCTATTCCCAAACAAGCGAATGGAGAAGATGAGTATTATTTTACGGGTAACTCGCTAGGTTTACAGCCAAAACTTGCCCGCGAATATGTTATTGAACTACTCGACTCTTGGGGACAAAGAGGCGTAAAAGGACATTTTGAAGGGGAGCACCCGTGGCTGCCCTACCACGAGTTTTTAACTGAGCAATCGGCCTTATTGGTTGGCGCAAAAAATGAAGAAGTGGTGATGATGAATTCCTTAACGGCAAACTTGCATCTAATGATGGTCAGTTTTTATCAACCACAAGGAAAACGCTCAAAAATATTGATTGAAGACCATGCTTTTCCCTCTGATCATTATGCCGTTGAATCTCAGCTTAGACACCACAAAAAAAATGTCGATGACAACTTGCTGTTGTGGAGACCCAGAGCTGGTGAAGAGCTATTAAACACTGATGACTTATATCAAATGATTGAACAACAAGGTGATGAAATAGCCCTGATATTATTACCCGGTGTTCAGTATTACACTGGCCAGGTACTTGATATGAAAACCATCACCGAAAAAGCCCATGCAAAAGGTATTATGGTAGGTTTTGACTTAGCCCATGCCGTGGGAAATATCGAAATGGCCTTGCATCATTGGCAAGTCGACTTCGCTTGTTGGTGTAGTTACAAATATTTAAACAGTGGTGCTGGCTCAGTTGCTGGTTGTTTTGTTCATCAAAAACACAGTAGCGATACCAATAACAAAACACAGGTAAACCGCTTTGCTGGCTGGTGGGGACACGATAAATCAAGCCGCTTTAAAATGGAAAATACTTTTAAGCCTATTGCTACAGCCGAAGGCTGGCAATTATCTAATCCACCCGTTCTATCATTAGCCGCTATTCGTGGTTCTCTAGACACCATAAAGATGGCTGGCGGTATTATTGAACTGCGTAAAAAATCAATTAAACTGACTCAATACATGACTGAGCTGATCAGTCGTGAGTTAGGTGATAAAATTCGTATTATTACGCCAAGTAATGAAGCTGAGCGTGGTTGTCAGTTATCGCTAATGATCAATGTTGATGGTCTCGATGGTAAGGCAATGTTTACTGCCTTAGAAGAAAATGGCGTGACCACCGATTGGCGTGAACCCAACGTTATTCGTGTTGCACCGGTACCACTTTATAATAAATTTCAAGATATTTATCACTTTGTTCGACTGCTAAAGGAATGTTTACAATGAGCGTAAATTCACTATCTAAACCCGCTAATGAAACTAACATCACGGTTGCAGGAGCAGGCCCTGTTGGCGCCCTACTTGCGATAATATTAGCCAGAAAAGGTTACAATATTAACTTATTTGAATCTCGCCCAGATTCTCGCCAGCATGATATCTATCAAGGAAAGTCGATTAATATTGCACTTTCAGATAGAGGTTGGTTAGCGCTTGAAGCCGTTGGCATTGCTGATGAAGTTCGCCAAGACGCTATAGCGATGAAAAAACGTATTATGCATGCCATCGATGGCACAATAACCGAGCAAGCTTATGGTAAAGACGATCAAGCTATTTGGTCGGTATCACGCTCAGGCATTAATGAACAACTTCTCAATTTAGCTGAAAAAGAAGCGAGTGTAACATTACACTTTGAAAAAAGGCTAACCCACGTTGATTTTAATACCGGTTGTGCTTCTTTTAGCTTTAATGCCGGACACAAAAAGAGTCATGTCGAAATTGACGCCGATTATATTTTTGGTGCTGACGGCGCTTTTTCCAAAGTGCGTCGCCTTGCTCAAGAAACAGCTCGCTTTAGCTATAGTCAGTCTTTTATGCCCCAATCATATATAGAATTAACCATTCCAGCCAATGAAAACGAAAGTGGTGATGCTCGCTTTAAAATGACAAAGGAAGCCTTACATATTTGGCCAAGAAAAGACTTTATGCTTATCGCCCTACCGAACCCCGATGGTACTTTTACTTGCACTTTATTTCTCAACTATGAAAGTACAAAGGAAGGTGAATATTCATTCACCAGTTTAAATAAACGCAGCGATGTTATTAATTTTTTCGATGAAAATTTTGCCGACGCTATGCCGATACTTGCAGACCCAATTGATGACTTTATTGCCAAAAAAGCCAGCCCGCTATTTTTAGTCAATGTCGACCCTTGGGTCATTAATAACAAGGTTGCTCTCATCGGTGATGCTGCCCATGCTATGGTGCCTTATTATGGCCAAGGGATGAATTGTGGTTTTGAAGATTGCCGAGAGCTGGGGGAAATTATTGATCAATATAAAGGTCAATGGCACGATATCTTCCCCGCTTACCAACAACAACGAAAAATTAATGCCGATGCTATTACTGAGTTAGCCAAACGTAATTTTGTTGAAATGAGTGAGCTTTCTGGTAACAGTGACTTTTTATTACAAAAGAAAATTGAAGCAAAATTCAATCAGCTTCATCCAGAGCTTTGGGTACCACTTTATTCCATGGTCACTTTCTCGCCTTACTTACCTTATTCTCAAGCCTTAGCCATAGGAGATCAGCAAAAAATACTGATGGCGAAAATAATGCAAATACCAGACATAGAAAACTGTTGGCAAGACGATTTTGTTTACGAAAAACTGCTACAACTCGTTCAAGAACAAACTAAGAACAAGGATAATCTTGATGTCTAATTCTGGCTGTCCTTTTAATGGTGACACAAATAAACGTGAAGTAGAGGAAGATATTCATACCGACTTTAACGATGATATGTCCTATGGTGATTACTTGCACCTTGATAAAGTATTATCGGCTCAGCAACCGTTATCGAAAGAACATGATGAGATGTTGTTTATTGTTATTCATCAAAGTAGCGAACTCTGGCTTAAACTTGCTGGCCATGAATTAACAAAAGCCATGGAGTGTTTACGCGCAGATGATTTTGGCCCCGCCTTTAAAGTTATCGCGCGGGTAAAACAAATATTCATTCAGTTGACTCAGTCATGGAATATTTTATCGACGCTTACCCCTGTTGATTACTTAAAGTTTCGTGATGAATTAGGACGGTCCTCTGGCTTTCAGTCACTCGGATATCGAAAGCTTGAGTTTCTCTTAGGCAATAAGAACAGTGATATGCTTAAAGTTCATAAAAATGATAATCAAGCCTATCAAGAGTTAGCATTATTACTCAATAGTCCCAGCTTATACGACGAAGTGATTGCCACATTAGTAAAAGCAGGTTTTAACATTGATGACTGTGTGCTTAATCGCGATGTTAGCCAAGCCTATCACAGTAATGAAAGTGTGGTAAAAGCATGGCTAATGGTTTATCAGCAACCAGAGAAATTTTTTGAGCTATATGAGCTAGCAGAAAAGCTTGTCGACATCGAAGACTCTTTTCAACAATGGCGCTTTAAACACATGTATACCGTGCAACGAATAATTGGTTATAAGGCAGGAACCGGTGGTTCTTCTGGGGTAAGTTTTTTGAAGAAAGCGCTAGATGTTAGCTTTTTCCCTGAGTTATTTGAAGTCAGAACACATTTATAACGATTCTCACATTACCTTTTTAAATTAACAATTATTGATCTATATCATTGATTTAAAATGGTTGTTTATAAAAAGCACCCAAATGAGTACTGCATAAATAAAAATAATGTATTAAATAAAATAATAAGTATTATTTTATTTAATAAGACTGAAGGTAAACAATAAAATTTCTCAAGATACTTGTTCTAACTCAAAAGAAGACTATCAATAATTGTATTAATTATAAATTTACACTATTGTAATCCTGCAGGAGCATTAACTACAGGGTAATCAAATAGTGAAATTCGAAGACATTTCGTTCAAGAAAAAAATATATATCTTAATTTCCATTCCATTACTTAGCTTCATTTTTTATAGTGTCACTGCTATTTTACAAAGCATTAATAGTACACAGGAAATGTCGAAACTCACGCGGTTAACCAAGCTGTCAGTAGTTTACAGCAATTTAGTACATGAGTTGCAAAAAGAACGTGGTATGACTGCCGGCTTTTTAAGCACTAAAGGAGCAACGTTTCGCGATAAACTTATCGTGCAGCGCCAAGAGGTCAATAATCAAAACGCTTTAACAGTAGATTACTTGACCAACAACTCATTTAATAACAAAAAAATAATACGGCTAAATAATAAAATTGTTCAGCAGTATAGTGAAATCGACAATATTAGAAGTCGTGTTGACCAACAGATAATATCTATATCAAAAGCGCTCAGTTATTACACTGAACTTAATAAAAACTTATTAAGTCTTTCCACTATCATCTCAGAAATGAGTTCCGACTCAACGGTCTCAAAGGAGGTTTTTGCCTATTATAATTTTATGCAAGGTAAAGAGCGAGCCGGTATAGAAAGGGCCGTGTTAAGTAGTACTTTTAGCACTAACCAATTTAGTGATGGAATGTTAGTTAAATTGGTGACACTGATATCTGAACAAAATACCTATATGAGAAGTTTTACTTCTTTTACTAACGACAAAAATGGTACGTTTTTTGTGCAAAAAATGTCAAACCCTGTTATCAAAGAGGTGTTGAAACTCAGGCGTATTGCTATTGAAAAATCAGCCCAAGGGCAATTTGGCATTAAATCAACCTATTGGTTTGACCAATCAACCAAACGTATCGTTATCTTTAAAGAAATTGAAAATTACTTAGCTGATTCATTACTTAAGCTCGTAGAAAATAAAAATGAACAGGCATTTAATAAAATGATCCTTAATTGCATCGTTAGCTTTTCACTTATACTTTTATCTTTGCTATTAAGCTTCTATATTATTAAAGAATTAAGCATGCAAGTCACTGACCTCACCTATGTGATGAGAAAAGTAAGAAATGAAAATGATTTAACCATAAGGGCTAGCCATATTTGTGAAAGTGAAATGGGGCAAATAGCACTCTCACTAAATTTAACATTAGAGACGTTCTCTGGTGCTATAGATGAAATAACAAAATCAAGTACAACGTTAGCCGCGGCTGCAGAGGAAACATCACATACTTGTCAGCATAACTCTCAGTCAATGCTGGATCAACAAGGCGAAATTGCATTAATAGCGACAGCTATAGAGGAGTTATCAGCTACGGTAAAAGAAGTGGCGAGTAATACGCAACTTGCCGCAGATTCGGCAAAAGAAGCGGATGAACAAGCACAAAGTGGTTTGAATGTGGTGCAAAAGTCTTATCACTCCATTGAAGCGTTGGCCGCTGAAATAGCAGATTTAGCGACGAGGATCACCAATTTACATAAAAGTAGTAGCAATATTACTAAGGTAGTTGACGTAATCAAATCAGTGGCCGAACAAACAAACTTACTCGCGCTAAATGCCGCTATTGAGGCAGCAAGAGCAGGAGAGCAAGGCCGAGGATTTGCCGTAGTAGCTGATGAAGTCCGGACACTTGCCCAACGTACACAACAATCAACCAGCGAGATAGAAGACTTTATCATTGCTCTACAAACCGATGCAAATGCCGCATTCAATGTAATAGAAACCAGCCAAAACATGGCTAACGAGGCGGTCGTAAATTCAAAGAATGTTGAAAAAACACTAGAAGGTATTACCAAATCAGTCAGTAATATTTTTTCGATGACAGAACAAGTTGCTGCTGCAGTCGAAGAACAAGCGATGGTTACTCAAGACGTTGCAAAAAATGTGGTCAGCGTCGAGCAAAAATCAATGGAATCAACGACTGGTGCTACTCAAATAGCTACCACAGCAAGAGAGCAAGCTAACTTAGCAACATCTTTACAATATATATCTGCCACATTCAAAATTTAGGGGGGCTTAGTTAAAATAAATAAAAACGCACTCAACAATGGAGTGCGTTTATTTTCAATCAGATTAATTTTTTACTGAGTTTATCTCTAAGTTTTTATTACCTTCTTTATCACGGTTTTTACGTGCTTTGTCAGCTTTCAATTTCATCTGCTGCTTTTGCAAATTAGAAATATCTCTTGGCATCGGCTTACGAGGCATGCGTTCATCAGCCATGGACGCTTTATATAAAAATCCAGCAAGAATAACAGAAGCTTGTTTTAGATCAGCTTCTACAACATGGTCAATCGAATCAATATGGGTATGATGCAAACGAGAGCCATAATCTAACTTGTCTTGAATAAATTGAAAACCGGGTAACCCTACATCATCAAAAGACTCGTGATCAGTACCACCGGTACTTTTATTGGTAATAGTACCGGTACTTAAATCTGAATAAGGGCTGAACCAGTAGCCAAATATTGATTTTGCAGCCACATTACCTTCAGTATAAATACCTCTGAAACGTCCACTACCATTATCCATATTAAAGTATACCGAAAACTTATCATGATCAGCTTTCGTTTCAATCGGCCAACCTTGATCTTTCCATAAATAACTGGGTAATGCTTGCTCATTCTTATCAGTAGGTTTAGGACGGGTCGCAAAGTGTTCATCTACATAAGCTGCCGAACCAAATAACCCTTGTTCTTCACCCGACCATAAACCAATACGTATGGTACGTTTAGGTTTAAAGTTTAATGCTTGTAAAATACGAACAGCTTCCATTGAAACCGCCACACCCGCACCGTTATCAACAGCACCATCACTGGCATGCCACGAGTCTAAGTGGCCACCGACCATAACTATTTCAGGGTTTTTATCACTCCCTGGAATTTCTGCAATGGTATTATAAGCATTTCGGTCGTTATCATGAAAACGCGCATCGATATTGAGCGATAATTTAGGTGTCTTGCCATTATCTATCATTCGAGATAATAAGTTGTAATGTTCGGCTTCTATAATAAGTGCTGGTACTGGAAAGGTTTTACCGACACGATGGTCACTACCAAAAACGTTAATTAAGCCACCTTGACGCCAGCTACGATATATAACACCAGCAACTTGCTCTTCTTTTAAGAAATTACTGAGCGTGGCTTGAAAATTATAACGCTGCATTGCGCCATCTCTTCGGTCAGCAGTTACCCATGGAGAGTGACTTGGCGCTCGCATTACGTCAAATTCTGTCAATGTAGAAAGCTCTCCGGAGTCATAGCGTTGGAAGACACTGTTCTCAGGCGCTTCAATATTTTTACCCGCGCCCATCATAATGATCTTACCTTTTAGCTTACCTTTATATTGTGCTAAGTCGGTTATTGAAGCCGCATCAAAGATAACAACATCTCCTGTTACTTCTCCTTCAGTGCCCGGTGTCCAAGCAACAGGAATACCGTGTAAAGAAACTTCACGCGGACTCAATAGATCAATGGAAGCAGAGTCATGTGACCAGCCTCGCCCAAACTCAAAAGGGTCTAAATAAGCATTTTTTAATCCCCACCCCTTTAACTTCTCTAAAGTCCAATTATTAGCTTTCTTCATCTGAGGAGAGCCAGATAAACGAGGGCCTATTTCATCGGTTAATTGCTCTAATGTGTGCATTACTTCAGAATTATAAAAACCTTCTGCCCTTATTTTATTCGCCATATCTAAGTCATCACTTGCATAAGCAGTCGATAAAGAGAGGCATAATAAAGATAATACGAATTTTTTCATTATTGTTTCCTAATTATTATATTTTTTGTCATGATTAATTTAGTACAAAAAATAATAATTAAAAAGACAGATAAGACGAACTCCATCGAATAAGAGACCGTTGGTATTAACTGAGAAGCAGCAGGTAATAATAAGGTTAAGTAGCAGTGCAGTCTTTATATTCACTTTACATTAACCATTTTAATTTAAAAAATTAACAAGGCATCTGCTTAGCTTAATTGTGCAAAAAATAACATAACAACTTCCTATAAAGTAAACTATGTTAAAACGTATAAAAATAGTTACTTTCTATTTAGAAATGTGTAAATTTCGGCTACCCTAACTGGTATCAAAATAACAATAAAGTTTAGTTTACCTAAAAAACATCGCACTCTTGGAGAATATTAATGAATTTGTTCAAAAATTCCACTTTGGCTACAGCGGTTAAACTCGCTGTTTTAACATCAACAGTTGGTTTTTCTGCAGTAACTTTAGCGGAAGAAAATGCCGAGGAAAAAGTTGTTGGTTTAGAAATTATTGAAGTAACCGCGCGTAAAAGAGTAGAGAATGTTCAAGAAGTCCCTGTAGCTATTAGTGCGCTCCAAGGTGAAAAACTGAATGTGTTAAGTTCTGCCGCTATGGACATTCGTTTTTTAAATGCCCGCGTGCCGAGTCTTACTGTTGAATCTTCTTTTGGTCGTACTTTTCCACGTTTTTATATGCGTGGTTTAGGTAATTCCGATTTTGATTTAAACGCATCACAGCCCGTTTCTTTAGTAGTGGATGAAGTTGTACAAGAAAACCCAATTTTGAAAGGTTTCCCCGTATTTGATGTTGGCCGCGTAGAAGTATTACGTGGTCCACAAGGAACACTATTTGGTCGTAACACCCCTGCCGGTTTAATTAAGTTTGAATCAGTAAAACCATCACAAGATTTTGATGGCTTTGGCTCACTTTCATACGGCAGTAATAACACTACCGATATGCGTGCGGCTGTTGGTGGTGGGTTAACTGATAAATTATCTGCTCGTGTTTCATTACTTAATCAAACCCGAGATGACTACATAGATAACCAAGCACCCGGTTTTGAACAAAAAGAAGTTTTAGGTGGCTACAATGACAAAGCGGCTCGTATTCAATTTCTTTATGAAGATGACGCCTTCACCGCATTATTTAATTACCACATGCGCGACTTAAATGGCAAGCCGGTAGCTTTCTATGCAAATGCGTTTAAACCAGGAAGTAACGAACTGGTTAGTAATTTTGAAAGAGATACTGTTTACCATGATTCGGCATCAAGAGCGACACAACAAGTTGAAACCGAAGGCGGCAGTTTAAAATTGGAATTTGAATTAGGTGAATATACCCTAACGTCAATTTCAGGCTATGAAAGCGCAGAGCTTTATTCTCGTGCCGATGTTGATGGTGGTTATGGCGCAGTTTATGCGGAGCCTTCAGGACCTGGTATTATCGCACTTGACTCAGAAACAGCCGATGCTATTCCAGATCACGAGCAACTAACACAAGAAATTCGCTTATCAAGCAACTTTGATGGCCAATTTAATTACCAAGTGGGCGCTTTTTACTTTAATGAAGATTTAACCATTGAAAGCTTTGCCTTCGATCCTTTATTTAGCAGTGGCGCTCAAACCGGTTACGTTATTCAAGAACAAGAAACCACTGCATGGGCTGTTTTTGGTTCGTTTGATTATGACTATAACGACAAAACCTCAGTAACCTTGGGCTTACGTTATTCTGATGATGACAAAGACTATAGTAACCAAAGAACGAAGTCTCCATTGGCATGGTTAGGTTTTCCTGATGTCGTATCAGGTGAAGTAAACCCAAGTGATTCACATGTTAGCTGGGATATCAGTGTTACGCATAAATATACCGATGACATAAACTTATATGCACGCATTGCTGATACTTTCAGAGCGCCAAGTATTCAAGGGCGTTCGTTATTCGCCTTTGGAAATGGTATTTCTGTTGCTGACTCAGAAACTATTTTATCTTTAGAAACCGGTATTAAATCTGATATTTTAGACGGCTTTGGTCGTATCAATGCCTCGGTATTTTATTTTACCATGGATGATCAGCAGCTAACGTCTGTTGGTGGTGGTGGCAATACGGCGAGTTTACTTAACGCTGAAGAAACGACCGGTTACGGTTTTGAAATCGACTCAGAGTTTATGCTAACCGATAATTTTTGGCTAACCGCAAGTGTTAGTTATAATAATACCGAAATCAATGACAGTGACCTAGCCGTTGCTGCTTGTAAATCATGTACTATTACCGATAATTTCTACACTGATGATATGGGTAATAGATTTGCCGAAGTAGACGGTAATAGTTTACCACATGCACCTGAGTGGATTTTTAACTTTACCTTGCGTTATTCTCGTGAAATTGCAGACGGTGAATTCTATGCTTACACGGATTGGTCTTACCGAGATGACATTAGTTTCTTTTTATATGAATCAAAAGAATTTAATGGAAAATCATTATTTGAAGGTGGCGCTCGTACCGGTTATACCTGGGACGGTGATGATAAAGAGTATGAAGTTGCCTTATTTGTTCGTAACATAACGGATGAACAAATCGCTATAGGCGCTGTAGACTTTAGTAACAATACCGCTATTGTTAATGAAGAGCGCTTTTTTGGTGCAGAATTTAAAGTTAATTTCTATTAAGCTAAACGGCTAATTTGAATGATAAAAGGCGACTATGACTAGTCGCCTTTTTATTTTTAATGCCTAAATACAAGACTCAATAGCCGCGAAGTTCTGGTATTTAATAAGTGAGTTTAAAAAGTAATTCCACCAAATCGGGTTGTCACTGAAAATCTGTTAACTTAACGCGATTACCTATAACCACCACTTGTTCTTCTTGAAGCAGTGCACTTTGTTTGGCGAAAAGTTCACTTTCAACAGCAAATGATATTTTCCCTTGAGAGTTAATAATTCTGTGCCAAGGAACACTTTTTACGTTCCAACCACCATTAGGGACTTTACCTAACGCTTTCCCAACTAACCTCGCTTTACCAGGCAAGCCAGCAAGATCAGCAATCTGTCCATAGCAAGCGACCTTGCCATAAGGTATTAACTGCACTGTTTGCCAAATACGAGGGTAATTAACGTTTACCGGGCGCTTATTATTTTTTAACATCGTGGCGACTCATTTCATAAAAACGGCTTAATTACGTTTAAAAAGATACTGAAAATTATCTTAGCATCTTGCCAACAGACGATAACAGGCTACTTAGCAACTTTTACTAAAATAAGAAAATTTATCGAACATTGAATAACTTGTTGTTAATTTATCATCCGCACCAGCCAAATAGACAAATTTTAGCCTATTGAAGTCGATGTTTTTTGTGTATAATCGCGCGCTATTGACTTACCAGCTTAAATGCACAACCAAGGAATCAGCTTATCCTACAAGCAAATAATATTACCCAACAATTCGGCGCAAAACCTCTTTTTGAAAATATTTCACAAAAATTTGGTGGTGGTAATCGTTACGGTTTAATTGGTGCCAACGGTTGTGGTAAATCAACACTTATAAAAATCTTAGGTGGTGACTTAGAGCAGACCTCAGGCAATGTAAGCTTAGACCCTAACGAACGTTTGGGTAAATTAAGCCAGGACCAATTTGCCTTTGAGCACTTCAGTGTTATTGATACCGTTATTATGGGACATACTGAGTTATGGGCGGTAAAAGAAGAACGTGACCGTATTTATGCTTTACCAGAAATGAGTGAAGCCGATGGCATGAAAGTAGGCGATTTAGAATCAGAATATGCTGAGATGGACGGTTACAGTGCCGAAGCACGTGCCGGCGAACTATTAATGGGCGTAGGAATTGCTATTAACCAACATTATGGTTTAATGAGCGAAATAGCCCCAGGTTTTAAACTGCGTATTTTGTTAGCACAGGCGCTATTCTCAGATCCTGATATTTTATTACTTGATGAGCCAACCAACAACCTGGATATTCATACTATTCAATGGCTTGAAGAAACCTTGAATGCCCGTGATTCAACCATGATCATCATTTCGCATGATAGACATTTTTTAAACAGTGTTTGCACCCATATGGCCGATTTAGATTACGGAGAACTTAGAGTTTTCTCAGGTAACTATGACGAATACATGCTAGCAGCAACACAAGCACGAGCTAACTTACTTGCTGACAATGCTAAGAAAAAAGCGCAAATAGGTGAGCTACAAGCTTTCGTTGCACGTTTTTCTGCGAATGCTTCAAAAGCTAAACAAGCGACTTCTCGTGCAAAACGTATCGACAAGATTCAACTAGAAGAAGTTAAACCTTCAAGCCGTACCAACCCCTTTATTCGCTTTGAGCAAGAGAAAAAATTATTTCGTAATGCCTTAGTCATAGAAAAATTAAACAAGAAATTTAATGATGCTCATGTACTAAAAGATATTTCTCTTTTGGCTGAAGTCGGTGAACGTATTGCGGTGATCGGCGAAAACGGCATAGGTAAAACCACCTTTTTACGCACTTTATTAAATGAAGTCGGCTACGAAGCAACTTCTGGTGATTTTACTTGGTCTGAAAATTCAAATATTGGTTATTACGCACAAGACCATGAGTTTGAATTTGAGCATGACATGACCTTGTTTGACTGGATGAGCCAATGGCGTCAGCCTACTGACGACGAACAAGCTGTTCGTGGTTATTTGGGGCGTTTATTATTTTCAGCTGACGATATTCTAAAATCAGTTAAAATATTATCAGGAGGAGAAAAAGGCAGAATGCTTTTTGGTAAACTGATGATGCAACTGCCTAATATTCTTGTGATGGACGAACCGACCAACCACATGGATATGGAGTCTATTGAATCACTTAATATGGCATTAGAAAACTACGAAGGTACTTTAGTGTTTGTTAGCCATGACCGTGAGTTTGTTTCGAGCTTAGCGACGCGTATTATTGAATTAACCAAAGATGGTTACATTGACTTTGCCGGTACTTATGATGAGTACTTAGCAAGCCAAGCGTAGACACAAATAACACCGTTTATACAAATAGATAAAACACTGATCAAAGAGTGTTTTATCTATGACTTCCCCTACCCATTTTAGATTAAGGAATTCCTTTTGCTCAGTTATCGTCATGCTTTTCACGCAGGAAACTTCGCTGATGTTTTAAAACATTCGGTTTTAACGCTCGTACTAGAATATATGGTGCGTAAAGAAAAAGGCTTTACCTATATCGATAGCCACTCGGGTGCTGGCATGTATTCACTAAAAGATGAATACGCTCAAAAAACAGCTGAATACAAAGGCGGTATCGCTAAAATTATTGCCGCACTAACTGATGATAATTTTCCTGAAGCATTAACACCCTATGTTGAGCTAATTCAGCGCTTAAACACTGAAAATAGTGAGCTAGAAATTTATCCTGGCTCTCCTGGTGTTGCTAAGCAACTGATGCGCCGCCAAGACAGTACTCATCTCTTTGAGTTACACCCTACCGATATTCAACATTTGACAGAATTCTGCACACGCTGGAAAAAATCACATGTAAAACAGTCTGATGGTTATCAAGGTGTATTGGGGTTAGTACCGCCACCCAGTCGCCGAGGTGTCGTGCTTATCGATCCCCCTTATGAGTTAAAAGAAGATTACGCTAAAGCGGTTAAGACTATCGTAAAAGCCTATAAAAAATTCAATTCCGGGACTTATATTCTTTGGTATCCTGTGGTTACCCGTGAGCGTATTCATGCCATGGAAAAAGACTTTACCCGTAGTGAGGTGAAAAATTTATTACAAGTTGAATTTTGTTTACAAGCCGACAGTGATGAATATGGTATGACAGGTACCGGCTTATTTATTGTTAATCCTCCTTGGCAGTTAAAAAAGCAGCTCGAAGAGATACTTCCTTTTATGAAGGCAACCTTAGGACAGGCTGAGACTAGCTTTACATTAGCGCAGCTTATTGCTGAATAACTCGCCTTAAACTAAAATTACGGCGCATCTCAATTAAACAGCGCCGCTTATCAGCCTTTTGTAATCAGTTGATAATTAACAAGAAATAAGATAATTAAAGTTTTACCGCTATTGCCCTGCCTTACAAAGCGCGATATCTATTTGCATTTGAAAATGTACTAACATCATTAAATCTAACACCATTTTCTTTCATCACCTTATGTGCAGTACTTGCTAACATTTGACGCAAATAAAACGGTTGTTGTACAACAAAGTGATGAATGGCATGCGTACCAGCAAAGTTAAAGGTAAACAGATTAAGTGGCCAAATAAGCAAACCTTTAAAGACTTGCGTTTGCTGTAATACATTATTAACACCACCATAGTAGTGCAAATAAGAAGTCACTAAATTTAAACAGCCTGAGCGTAGAAAATTAGGCGCAATAATAACCACCATCAACAGATTGCTCAACGCTGAAAAGGTTTGTAACCATGGCGGATAGATAAAATCGCTGGCAATAAAAAAATCGACACTGTGAAACAATATAAAGCCATAACCGAAGATATAATAAAGTATCGTCAGTGGGAATCCGCCATTAAAAACACTCAAAAAATTAAAGGCTTTCACTTCCCTATTCAAGTGCTTTCTTTGTAAAATCAGCCCAAATAAACCATCAAAAATTACGATATAGCGAACAAATATATTAGCAATACCATTGCCGACCAGTCGTTCTTCTAAATCTTGTTTTGTACCCGAGGTTTTATGGTGCAATAAATGAATTTTGCGACGATACCAAGGATTAATCGTACTTGGGCGCATTAACCAAACAATGGCCATCATAAGATTATGTATAATAGGTTGCTGACGAAAGTAAAGTTTATGAATTAAGTCATGTTCTAACTCATGAGAAATAGAGGCAAAAATTGCCGCTAGCATGATACAAATCCAGGCAGGGATAAAGGCATAGTAATATAATAAACCACTGGTGATCATGCCTGTAAGTGACAGTAAAAGAATGAGTAAACCAATACTGTCTTGCTTAGCTAAAAACACATATTTTTTGCGTAAGCGCTGTTCTTCGGCTTTAACGCCCTGAACAATATTTTTAATTTTTTCAGCGTCTGTTGTTGAACTCATCCTAAGTATTCACTAATTTTTACTCGAAAGGTGATAACTATCGGCATCATTAATCATATTAATTTCTTTCATCACTTCATTGATATCGTGAGACATTGAATATTGCTTTGAAAAAGCAAGAAAAGAAGAGTCAACTTGATCAGACAACGAGAACCCTTCGACTTGTCCATTAACCGCCATATTATCAATGGTTGTATTTGCAATGGCACTATCGGCCACCAATAAATCAACGCGACCGTAAATAAGCATATTGAAGGCATCTTCTAAGCGAGTCGCTTCAAAAAACGTTATAGAGGCATCTTTAAAGGCTTCTTCTAAGTGGCTATCAACATGGGTTGAACGAACTTTGACAAGTATTTTACTTTTATCAATTATTGGAATACCTTGATAAACAAAATTATCATCTGCTCTTTTGAATATTTCAGAGCCATAAAAATTAATTAAAGGACTTTGAGGAAAACTCAAAAAAAAGCTGCGTTCTGGTGTATAAACCGTCGGCATTAATGCATCAAACATTCCCTGTTCAACTGCTTTTAATGCTCTTGCCCAAGGCATGATGGTGACTGATACCTTAAATTTTCCACTGGTATTGAGTTTATTCATCGTCTCAATTAACAAGCCCTTGTTTTCACCCTTTTCATTACTATAAATAAAAGGGCGAATTTCAGGGGCTGCAATCGTTAACGTGATAACTTGTTGCTGATTTACATGCTGAGCTTGCGCGTTTAAACAAAGTAAAAAACTACAAATAAAAAAGAAAAATTTCATTTTATTAATACCTTATACTCGAAACAGTTAATCGATTTCAGAATCGCTGTCTATTTCACTTACTGGCGTTATCGTCTTTTTACGTAACACAGGTAACTCACCAACATCTTGAGCAACAAAGACTCTTTTAATCACTTTTTTAGGCTGAGCTCTTTGCGGTTTTTCGTTAATTTTCGTTGAAGATTTTGACTTAGCAGCCACTTTTGGCTTTTTAGGTTTTATGCCCTTGAATGTAGCTTTTAAGCTATCAACAACATCAAATTTAAAGGTTTGCTGTAAAAAACCTTCAACATTTTTAAAGCTAATCCAGTCTTTAGGACCAACAAAGGAGATCGCATCACCGGTGCTACCCGCTCGACCTGTCCGGCCAATACGATGCACGAATTCTTCAGTGTGCTTTGGCATATCAAAGTTAAAGACGTGCGAGACGTTAACTAAATCTAAACCTCGAGACGCTAAATCAGTCGTGATCAATATCTTTTGTTGTCCCTTACTAAAGCCATCCATTATTTGATTACGCTGACCTTGATTAAGCTCACCACTTAAGGCGACCGTACTTAAGCTCTGTTCACTGAGCAGCTTTGATAATCGGTCGGTATCACTTCGTGTTGCAGTGAAAATAATCACTTGTTGATAGCTTTCAGTTTTCAAAAAGTGTTCAAGCAAGTCTTGTTTGTGGTCTAAGTTATCGCATAGGTAAAAGCGTTTAGTAATATCTTTATGCTCGGTATGTGCAGAGCCTATGGCAATTCGTTTTGGTTTTTTTAATAACGCTAGTGCGAACTCATTGACTTGTGCGTGATCGAGTGTTGCAGAAAACATCAGTGTTTGACGCTTACGATGATCGGCAGCGCTATTAATTTGTTTTAATTGTTTTGAAAAGCCTAAGTCTAACATCCGATCGGCTTCATCAAGAATAAGGAGCTCTAAGCCCTTTAAATAGAAATGCCCTTGCGATAAATGGTCAGACAATCGACCCGGTGTCGCAACAATAAAATGGGGGTCTTTGTGCAGTGTTTTTACTTGATCATTAAAGTTTTCACCACCCAAAATAAGCACAGCTTTAAACTGTGAGCCGGTGGTAAATAAACGTAGTTGAGTAAAAACTTGTTTGGCTAATTCTCGTGTTGGCATAAGAATAAGGACACGAGGATCACGTTTAGACAAAGCCCTATTTCGAATTAAGCGTTGCATCGCAGGAATAATAAACGCTAAGGTTTTACCTGAGCCAGTTTTTGATGAGGCAATTAAATCATGCCCGGCCATAGCAGCAGGAATAGCTTGCTGCTGAATTTCTGTCGGCTCTAAAAAACCTAAATGCTCAACCGTTGACATTAAACGACTGTCTAAACCAAAATCTGTAAACTGCAAACTACACTCCAAAAAAGAACCAATAAAAACGTTGTGATTATACCCTGCTAACGACAAGAATGACGTATAGTATTTTATCAGGGTGTTAAAAAAATGAAAAACTTAAAAAAGTACCACAGACTTATTCATCTTATGGCGCTATTAAACATGTTCGTCGCGAAGCCAATCAACATAACCAACAAAAAAGTGTTGCCAAAAATCGTTGGTTTGCGAAAATTCAACCAGCTTTTTACCAAAGGTTTCTAATATCTGGAGATCAAAAATACAGCTTTCATCGGGAAGGTACATGGCAGATTTTTGCCGACACTGTTGATATATAGCCGTTAAGCACTGTTCAAAACCCACCAAAGATACACTCACTAGGGTTGCTTGCCATTGATTTTCTTCTTCAGCAATCGCGGTATAAACCGCTAAATGTTCATCGGCCAAGTCAATAAAATACGGATCACCTAATTCGGTATCTGTGGCGATAACAACCCATGAACTTTGCCAATTGCCAATATCCTTGTTGACTAAACTAGCGCCTTTTTTATCAACCGAATAGCCAATCTGGGCTTTATTTAATGTTGCCATTTTAGAAATAACGCTAAAACCCTGTGGACCAAAAAACACCTCTTTATGCTCAAAGGCTTTTAATCTATTTAATAATTCGCTTTGGTTCATCTTTAATCTCGCCTTTTTCAATACAATAAGGCCGTTGACAGCTAACCATCAACGACCTTATATCTTGTTAGCATAAAAATTTATTTAATTAGCTGTTTGCTATTCTTGCTTCAACCACTTCAATAGCGTGGTCAATACGGGCAAGTACTTTATCTTTATCCAATAAAGCCAAAGTAACATCGAGAGAGGGTGAATTACCACCACCGGTCGCCGCAACACGCAATGGCATACCTACTTTACCCATACCAACTTCAAGCTCTGTTGCTGTATCATTAATTGCCGCATGAATAAGTTCAGGTGACCATTCGCTCAATGCTGCAAGTTTAGCTTTAACTAATATAAGAGGCTCTTTAACAACAGGGCGTAAATGTTTCTTAACCGCTGATGCTTCTAGTTCGCTGAAGTCTTCGTAAAAGTAGCGCGAAATTTGCGCCATCTCTTTTAAAGTTTTTACACGGTCGGCTTGAATTTTAACAATTTCTTCAAGTGATGGACCATTTTCAATATTGATACCTTGCTCATTCATGTGCCAGGCTAAATGTTTTGCGACATAACTTGGCTCCATAGTTTTCATATAATGTTGGTTGACCCAAATTAATTTATCAGTATTAAAACCTGAAGCAGCACGGTTACAATCTTTTAAATCAAAGAGTTCAATCATTTCTTCACGAGAAAATATTTCTTTATCGCCATGAGACCAACCTAAACGCACTAAGTAGTTTAATAAGGCTTCAGGTAAATAACCATCATCACGGTATTGCATAACACCGACAGCACCATGACGTTTTGATAATCGCTTACCGTCATCACCTAAAATCATTGGGATGTGGGCATACTCTGGGAGTGTTGCCTCTAAAGCGAGTAAAATATTAATTTGTTTTGGCGTATTACTAATATGGTCATCACCACGTACAACATGGGTGATTTTCATATCCCAATCATCAACAACAACCGTTAAGTTATAAGTCGGTGTGCCATCGCTACGCGCAAGAATTAAATCATCTAATTCTTCATTAGCTATCGTTATATCGCCTTTCACCATATCTTTGATAACGACTTCGCCATCAAGCGGGTTTTTAAAACGAATCACATAAGGCTTATCGGCAGGATAGTCAGTGCGGTCACGCCACAAACCGTTATACTTTTCTTTCGCCCCGGTTTCACGAGCCTGTTCACGCATTGCTTCAACTTCGTCACTGGTGCTATAACAGCGATAAGCATTACCTGAGGCAAGTAACTGCTCAATAACTTCTTTATAGCGGTCGAAACGTTGGGTTTGAAAATACGGACCATGTGTCCATTCAAGATTCAACCAATTCATACCGTCCATAATGGCATCAACGGATGCTTGGCTTGAACGTTCTACATCAGTGTCTTCGATACGTAAAACGAAATCACCGCCATTTTTCTTGGCATATAACCAACTATAAAGGGCAGTACGTGCCCCACCAACATGTAAATAACCGGTCGGGCTTGGCGCAAATCGAGTTGTTAAGCTCATAAAAATCTCACTATAAAGTTTAAGACTTAAAGGCTATGTTTAAAGACAAGGCTTAAAGTCTACAATTGGTACGATAAAAATTGTCGATATTTTATCAGGTATAGCTAAGGAAAACTTCATTTGCTGAACGAAACAAAGAAAAGAAAACCGCCAACGAGGATAAAACAAGCAAGCTGTTTAATTTTACAGCAAAAAAATTAAATATATCAATCAAACTGAAAAAAAAGCAGAAAAATCTTTGTTTTATGTTGACAGCTTTTCTCATCTCCCTATAATACGCCCCACTGAAACGCAGACAGTGTTTAATTAATTAGACCTTTAACGATTCAGGAAATCTAAGATTGGGCGATTAGCTCAGTTGGGAGAGCACCGCCCTTACAAGGCGGGGGTCACTGGTTCAAGCCCAGTATCGCCCACCAATCTTAATTTTCAAAGATTAAAGTAATTATGGGCGATTAGCTCAGTTGGGAGAGCACCGCCCTTACAAGGCGGGGGTCACTGGTTCAAGCCCAGTATCGCCCACCATAATTACACCTATAGACTTTTCTTTAGATAATCTATACGGACGATTAGCTCAGTTGGGAGAGCACCGCCCTTACAAGGCGGGGGTCACTGGTTCAAGCCCAGTATCGTCCACCATCTTTTTTCTCATTCTTACATCATCTACTTAAAAATTAAATCACTGATCATAATTTTAATTAATATATTAAATTTTAAATCATTTATCTTAAAGACTCTTTTTAATATCATTTTATCTGCTATTGCATATTTCAATTCGATCACAATCCCTGCTCTTTTTTTGTTGCTACTGCCTGCCAACCCACTACTATAAAACTACAATTTCAATTAGTTAAAACGTTCAAAGTCAGCAAAACGCCCTTTATTTAAAGCACACCCACGAATAAACTCACAGCATATTTACCTAAATACACTTAAGTAACCCCCTATTTTCAAGCTACCTGTTTATTGGGAAACTAGCTGTGATAGAAATAATTGCAATGATTTAACAAACGGAGTTTGGTTATCATGAGTAAATTAACTTTAAGTGCATGGCTTATAGCCTCTTTAGCATTAACAATGCCTACAAAAGCATTGGCTGAAAGTATTATTGGCGAGCAATTCGCACAAACCCTTCCTACGATGACTGACAAAGAAACAATCCTCGCGGTAATAACCTTTCAACAAATGCAGCCACTCTCAATGAATCAAATACAGGCGCTAATAGCTTTAGGTATTAGTAAAGGCGTTAAGTCTTCTGCACTGCCTGTAATAGGCGTGGTCGCTAATGCTGCACAAATCAAAGCGATCTCCGCGCGCGACGATGTCTGTTAAATATGGTTAAACCGAAAATTAAGCTATTTTATAGCTAACTCACGGCAAAACTCCGGTGTTAATAAAATTCAAGGAACAGACTTTGTTAATATTAATAGTAATACCGATTATAGTGATAAGGGTGTGACTATTATGGTCAATGACTCAGGGATTGATGCCGCGTATCTAGATCTATTTTTTGGCGACGTGGTCATAGATGATGTTGAGGCGGCCATAGAATCATCAGCTTTGGCTAAAATGAGCACAACCGAGACCTTTATCAGTCGAGGTCAATATAATACTGATGTAAACACAGACCACGGTACCCATTGTGCTGGCATTATTGCAGGCTCTGGGGCCATGTCTGATGGTAAATATAAAGGTATCGCTTCCGATGCCAAACTAACCGGTTACGGCTCAGGTGCTGATTTAACTATTTTAGATGCGGTTAGTGGCTATGATTATGCGATTAATCACCGCTACGATTATCAAAGTCCATTGCGTATTATCAGTAATGCTTGGGGTTCAACCGGAAAATTTGATGCGAACAGCCCAATTGGTTTAGCCTCATATAAAGCTTATACCTTGGGGATATTGTCAATATTTTCTGCCAGAAATTCAGGGGCAGGTAAAAGTAGTCATAACCCTTATGCTCAACTCCCTTGGGTAATATCAGTCGGTGCCGGTAATAGTCATGGTCACTTAGTTGACTTTTCTTCTCGTGATTTATCTTATAAAACGGGCAGCTTTACCATGCCAGATAAGCAAGAATGGACTTATAATAACCAAGTCACAGTTGTCGCCCCGGTCACTACATGGTCTCACCCGAACATCGAATAATGGCCTGGCCTACAGCGCAGATGATGATTTTCTTTTTGACTCCACCTATTCCCCTTTTTATAGCCGTTTTTCTGGTACTTCAATAGCAACATCATATACGGCGGGTGTTGCCGCTCTTATGATGGAAGCTAATCCATTATTAAGTATCGAGGAAATCAAACAATTAATAGCAAAGTCTGCAACTCAGATGCTTGGATACCAAGCGTGGGAAGTTGGTGCCGGCTATATTGATATACAAGCCGCTGTTGCTGCAGCAAAAACATATGTTAAAGCGTATAAATAATCAATCACGACAACACTGTCGGTCTATACTGTACAAAGACTGATGTCACCGCACTAGTAAACAACGAAAGTAGTTTAGCGTCTTTAACTTTAGCCTAACATTTTATTGAATTTTTTCTCGCAGCAGTGACAAAAGAGTAGATATTAACAACAACGCCCTGGCATAAACAGGTCTCGGGGAAGATAATATTAGCCCACTCCAGCAACCAGTATTCCAATGCGATAGCTATACCTAATGACTATTAACTGCCAACTATCGATTGCCGACTATCAACCGCAAGGCAATGCCTAACGAGAAAAATAGAACCAGCTCACCTCTGCAGAGAACAAATAAGAGATCACTTAAAAAGTTGTCAATGATGTTGCTTAACATAGCATTAGCTTATCAAAACGATGCTTAAAAAAGGAGAAACCATGATTAACAGTGTGACCGGCAAGGGGGTGTGGTTAACCGGTAAAGAAAAGGAGGCCAAATGGCCTCCTGATTAATATCCGGTACTAGTTACCGAAAGTAATTACTGAAAGTATTTACTGAAAGTATTGACCAAAAAGACGACCGGCAGTTAAAGCATATTCTGCACGAGTGACGTTATAATCTCCACCAAAGCTAGCATTCAACTGTGGCGTTAAGTCGTAAGTACCTTGAGTAACATCAAAGTGAACATTCAATAATGAAAGCTGTATGGCAAGTTGCACATAACCTTTCATATCGTCGTCAATGTTGTCTTGATCTGCTAGCACAATAGTCTGACCCTTATAGTCAACCGTAATGTCATTTTTGAGATCAAACGCTTTAGCCGTTGATTCTAGTCCTAGAATTTGTACTAAGCTGTAAGCTAGGTCTACTTTAGATACACGACCGTTATGTGCAAACTCACCATTTTGACTAAGCATAACTGGCTGCTGTTTACGTAAGCTATCTTTTAATGCACCACCAACAACCGATACCGATTCAATAAACGCTTGGTAACCATTAGGTACTGTATTAAGGGTTGGCTCTAGCTCGTTGTCTAATGCACGGTATTGACGAACAGCGCCGCCCATGACTAGGTACTTAGCTAAATCTTTACGTTTTAACTTTGCGTCAGGGTTGAAATTATCATTCTTCAAGCCATCCATTAGTCTTTTGCTCACTGCATATTTTATCGCATTTTCATAACGATGAGCGGCTATATCGTTTACCCCTTTAAAGCCAATTAAGTCTTCAAAATTTATGCTAACGTCGAAGTTTTCAGGAGCCATTGGACCATTAGTTAGGTCAAGTGGATCTGGATTTACGCCAGATAAAGAGGTTAGTCCGTCAACTCGAACCGTCCACTTACCTGCCATTCCAGGTGCCGTAACACGCATATCAGTTCCAAGCACAGGTAAAGTTAAGTTACCAAAATACTCAGTGCCCTTAGGGTCAATTAAAACTAATTTAGCCGTATTAGCCAATGAGCTCGCAGAGCCCTTAACCCACAATGCTTCACTATCAACCTGAAATTCAAATGAGTTTTGCAGTCCTAGTGGCTCTGTGACGCCATTGGGTGTTGACCAGATAGAAGTTTCATAGCTTGTTTCACTAATTTCAACTAGCGTATTAGCATTGAAAACTTTACCGCGTAGGTTATTCACCGTGACACTGTGGTTCATATCATAGTTTTTCGCTGCGGCTACTGCTGCACGGGCGTTTACAAATCCAGCACCGACTTCAAAGCGCTCGTAACCTGGCATATTAGTCGCAGATTCTTGTAACAATTTTTTGATGGCCATGTTATCTAAGTCAGGATTAGCTTCTAACATTAGTGCAACAATACCAGCAACATGAGGCGTTGCCATCGACGTACCCGATATCATGGTATAGAAAGGTAAATGAGTAGGGTCCATCGCGTCTACATCAGCTTCACCACCATTTGCGCCGGCATTAGTAACAGCACGAGTAGAAATAACGTCTACACCAGGAGCTACGATAGTAATTTCATTATTGTAGGTCCATTTTTCACCACCTGGCATCACAAACTCGCCAGATTCATACTTATAACCACGTGAAGAGAAACCAGCAAGTGTGCCATCTTTTTCCCCTGCGCCAATAGACATGCCCCAAGGAATTTGTGCATAAGGGTTGTGCGTATCTTCACCTGAGCCTGAGTTACCTGCTGCAAACACAGATAATATACCCATTTTATGGGCTTTATATGAAGCTAGAGAAACGGGGCCAGTCGGGTCGAACTTACCACTTGAACCCCATGAGTTGCTCATTACGCGCAATGGATTTTCGTAACTATCACCTTTAGTAATGGCATAGTCATAAGCGCCTATAGTATCAAGAATAAGAATAACACCACCTGAGCCATAGCCTACTAATTTAGCATCTGGCGCTGCGCCTGGGTACTTGCCATCTGACATAGTACCATATCCAGCAATAGTACCAGCACAATGAGTACCGTGGCCTGAATTAGTATCTGTGTTAGGTTGGTTCTTAAGTATTAGACCTTCGGTTACACCCGTTATGCTTAATAAACTTGCATGTGTTAGACCTTGCACGTTATCAATCACTTTATCGCCAAAGAATAAATCCTGATGGGTAGCATCAATACCCGAGTCATTAACCATTACAGTTACGCCTTTACCGGTATATTCAATGCCATTTTGTTTGAAAAATTCATCACCTTGAACCGCATCAACCCCCGTGATCTCGCGAGCATCAGAATTAAAGTATTCAAGCTCACGATTTAACCATACCGAGCGCACATCACTACGTTGAGCAATGGCTTTAATTTGATCTAAGTTAGCGACTACGCCAATAACAGGAACCGAAGCAAACTGAACAGCCTGACTAATACCTAGTCCAGAAAGATGCTCTAGTTGAGTTGTTGATACGGGCGCTAATTGGTTATAAGTTACTACGGCCATAACCGTTTGAGTACCAACCATAGTCGGTAAAAACTCAGCTAACTGCTCGCCAATGGCTGCGTTAGCGAAAGCTTGAGACGGCATAGTTAATGCCATGGTTGCTGCTGCTATTGCACTTAAGGTAAATTTTTTCATTATTTCACTCGCTCTAGTTATTAAGGGGTCTATAAATTACTTAAGCACTCTATCGAGTTAAGGGGTACTGAGTAAATAGGGGGTTTCCCCTATCTAGTGAACTATTAGGTAAATTAAAATCAGTAAGACAATCAACTCGCTGATACTTTTTTTCTAAAATGACTCACCTTATAGGTTTGCTAATTAAGCAGTTATTTATTCAATAATAGGGGTAACCCCCTATTTTCATCTTAATGGTTTGTTGGGAGACTAAGGATGATAAAAATATTTAAATAATTAAAAACAATTAAAAATATTTAAGATATTTAACCTACAAGTATTAAACATATTGGAGTTTGAAATATAATGAAAAAATTTACCTTAAGTGCCTTGGCTGCAGCCTCTTTGGCAATGACATTACCTACGCACGCTTTAGCTAATGCTGCTATTGGCGAGCAACTTGCACAAGTGCTTCCGACGATGACGGGCGAAGAAACAGTTATGGCCGTGATAACATTTGAACAAATGAAGCCAATATCAGTGAGTCAAATACGGGCGTTAAAAGCCTTAGGTATAAGTAAGGGTGTTCAGTTTTCTGCCGTACCTATTATGGGTGTTGTTGCTAATGTCGCACAAATCAAAGCGATTGCCGGACGAGATGATGTACGATCAGTATGGTTAAACCGTAAGTTAGAGTATTTTAATGCTAACTCTCGTGAAATTACCGGTGTTGACAAAGTTCAAGGTACCGAGTTTGCAAACCGCAATGGCGGCACAGAATATACCGGTAAAGGCGTAACCATTATGGTTAATGACTCGGGTATTGATGCAACACACCAAGATTTATTCTTTGGCGACGTAGTGGTTGATAACGTGCAAGCGGCAACACATTCACTCGATCTCGCTGAAACAGGTATTACAGACGGTTTTGTTATTAAAAACCAACCTAATACCGACTTGAATGTCGGCCACGGTACTCACTGTGCCGGTACTATAGCGGGCTCGGGCGCTATGTCTGATGGAAAATATAAAGGCGTTGCACCCGATGCTGATTTAGTGGGTTACGGCTCAGGGTTAGGTTTATTTATTTTAGATGCGGTTGGCGGCTATGACTATGCTATTAACCACGTTTATGACTATGAACATCCTCTGCGTATTATGAGTAACTCTTGGGGTTCAAGTGGTAAATTTGATGCTAATGGCCCTGTAGCCTTGGCGTCATATAAAGCTTACAAATTTGGTATTTTATCGGTATTTGCTGCGGGTAACTCGGGCTCTGGCGAAAATAGCAATAACCCTCATGCTCAGATCCCTTGGGGAATGTCAGTAGGTGCTGGCGATACCAATGGTAATTTAGTTGACTTTTCATCTCGTGGTTTAGAATATGAAAGCGGTGATTTTAATACGCCAGATGGTAAGGCCTGGACTTACACTAACGAAGTCACAATTGTCGCACCAGGGCGCAACATGGTATCAACGCGTTCATCAACCAATATGGCTGCCAATGGCGGAGATGCTGATTTGGTGCTTGACCCAGCACATATTCCATTTTATACCCGTATTTCGGGTACATCAATGGCAACACCACACACTGCAGGTGTTGCAGCGCTGATGATGGAAGCTAACCCTTCGCTAAGTATCGATGAAATCAAGCAATTAATGAAAGAGTCTGCGACTAATATGCCAGGTTATGAGTCTTGGGAAGTTGGGGCAGGCTATGTTAATGCACGTGCGGCAGTCGCGGCAGCCAAGGGACACGATGCTGATCAGAAGCAATCTGTTAACAACAGCGCAGATGCTCATTTCACGGCCAGTATTAATATGCAGGCCATGAAAATTGCTGAAGGTGCTTTAGCGTTCGAAACACTAGAGTCGCAAGTAATTGAATTTGAAGTCGATGCCAATGCAAAAACCGTACATGTTGGCTTAACGGCCTTAACAAGTGTTAAAGCTGTACTTATTGCACCCGATGGACAACGTTTTGAAGGCGACTCTACCGACCCAGTTTGGGACAGTAACTCGTTTGTAACGGCTCCAGCACAAGCGGGTCCATGGAAACTGTTTATGGAAACTGACGCCTTTGGTTTATCAGTGCCACCAGCTGCTGCAGCTTACGACGAACAGGCACAAACTGATGAAGCCAGTGATAACCATATCAGTTATTGGGTGTGGCAAGATGTTTTCAAAGGCACAGAAGGTATGAATGACGTAGCAGGCCATAGCCAGCAAGCAGCAATAGAAACTGCTGTACTTGAACGTCTTATGGATGGTCGTTCAGCTAGATCTTTTGCACCTGATGCGATGTTAAATCGTCAAGAATTGGCTAAGGCCTTGGTTATGGGAGCATCGGTACGTCAGCATCGCAGTTTAGATAACGAGGCCGATATAAGCCTAAGTGGTGTTAACGCTAGATACCGTATTTTTGCTGAATCAGTTGCTATGTCAGGTGCCGCATTGAAAGATGCTAAACAACAATTTGGTCCCGTGATGATGGCTGATAATAATGGCGACTTCCACGGAAAATCAGCAGTGACTCGTGCTGACTTAGCTTATAGTTTAGTACAAGTTATTGGTAAAACTCAAGAGGCATTAGACTTGGGCGAAGCGCATGAAATCACGGTTAATTACAATGGTGAATCAATCGTGATTGCTGACCAAAGTGATATTGCTGAAGATATGCGCGGTTATGTGCAAATTGCTTTGAACGAAGGTCTGTTAGGTGTTCGCTATAGCCTTAAGCAAGGTCAATTTGATTTACAACCGACAATGGTAGCTACATTTAATCCAGAAAACGGTGTAACTCGTGCTAGCTATGCGATTATCGCTAATCAAATAGATAAAAATTACTTTGTCTCAGGGACAAGTTCGAACGCAGAGTAATAACAGCAAAATGTAGAGCAGAGTACGTATAACATCTACATTCATTAAACGCCCTCCTTGCAGGGCGTTTTTTTTCTCTAGTAAAGTTCAAATGAGATAAAATAAACACTATTCAAGAAGACCTGCTTTATTAGCCATTCTTAGTAGTTCTGCCACACTGCCAACCTGCAGCTTTTTATATATTTTGGTGCGATGATTTTCCACCGTTTTTACACTCATATTGAGTAATTCTGCTATTTTCTTACTGGTATTTCCGGCAATTACTGAGAAAAACACTTCTCTTTCTCGCCGAGTTAATACTTCTAATGGGTTGGAAGCCGGCTGACAATTACTGGCAGATAAGCTTGGAAAGAAAGTTTTACCGTTATAAACATCTTTAATAGCATGAATAAGAAGATCTGAGGACGACTCTTTGAGGATATAACCTTTAGCACCCGCTTTTTGCATCGCTAAAATATACTCAAGTTCGTCGTGCATGGATAAAACTAATATTTTTGTCGTTGGCCGTTGCGACAACAGTTTGTCAATTGCCACCAGTCCACTCATATTTGGCATAGAAATATCCATCACCACAACATCAGGATCGGTTTTTAAGGTTTGACTGATTAATTCTATTCCATCTTTACATTCAGCCAAGATAGTAAACTCGTTACCCGCCTTTAAATAGTTCACTAATGCTTGGCGCATAAGCACATGGTCATCGGCAACAACAAGTGAAATACTCATAATGAAAGAGCCATGGTATAACCGCTATCATCTTGGGGATCTTTGACAAAAATGCACCTGTACAAGCGTTTTACTAATTCACTTAATTGACTTTGTTCAAGTTTATTCAAATTAGCCTCTGTGTCTGGGTAAAGAAAAAATAATGCAATACACCACTAATAATAGGAGGATGCATAGTGTTGTTCTGCAAATTTTCATGTTTTCTTAACAAGTAATAAAAGTTATTTACCCTGTTCACCGTAAATTTTATTATGGCATAATTATAAACTTTAGCATTGTATAAAACATTTAAAAAGCATCAACTTATTCCTCAGCCAAGTAAACCTTGCTGTGGCTAATAATGTCCATAAAGTTTGATCAGTTTGTCAAAGCGGTCGACTAACTGCCGCTAAAAAAGCTAGAGACAGAAACTTTATCAGCCGAAAGTCAGCTTGACCATTAACCCAAACATTTAAATTATCAAGACTAAATATTAAGTGAGCTTTGAAAAGACCGGTTTTAATTGACGAAGTGCGATAATAAAATTTACGACTAAATAATCTATACCTTATCCTTGTCACACTTCTTTATGTTATAATTGTTGCCATTAAATTTAATATCACTAGGCTAACGTTACATGTCTTCACACCCTATCATTAATATTTCGGTTGAACCAATCGAGCTTTGTAAATTACTAAAAATTGCCAATATGGTCGGTGGTGGTGGCGAAGCCAAAATAGTGATAAGCGAAGGTTATGTTCTAGTTAACAATGAAGTTGAGTTTCAAAAACGAAAGAAAATTCGTCATGGCGATACCGTTGAATTTGATGGCGAAATTTTTGAAGTTGCCCATACTCCAAAACAAAAGTCATCAACGACTGCAAAGCCCAGTGGAGCTGAAACTAAAAGTTCGCTTAAAAAGAGTAAATCAAACACTAAAGAAACCTTTGTTTCTGCAGAGCAGGCAATTGAACCATCATCTTTGCCGGCGAAGAGAAGACCTATTTCATTCTAAGTTTAGACAAAGTTAATTGTATACCCGCTGAAAAACGCTCCTTAAATGGGTGGGAAATTCACCCCCCTACTTTACTTTAGTAATAAAAAAGCTATGCTTATCCATCAGTTATACCGCTTATAACAATAAGAGTGGTCATTGTTGCTGACAACGGCAATATCTTTTTGGCGTAGTATTTGTTAATAACAATGATATGCTATTGTTTTAGCACTTGTGCCGTAAAATATAATTTGGTCTGCTACAACAACATAATGAAATGGATAATATGAAAGAAAAAATACTTGTCGGTGCTAGAGAAACTATAGATTTACCCGAATTAGAGCTATTTGAGGTTGCGACCCGAATTGATACTGGCGCACAAACTTCATCGCTCCATGTTGATCATATTTCTGAAAATAAAGTCACTGGCATGTTGGACTTTGAATTTCATCCTGATTCTCACGATGTCACTAAGACAATTAAATGTTCAGCAAAAATAGTCGATAGAAAACGTATAAAATCTTCTAATGGAGAAAAAGAAAGTCGCTATATCATCAATACGTTGGCGGTAATGGGCGAATTAACATGGACAGTAAGACTTTCATTAACCGACCGGTCAAGCATGAACCACCTAATGCTATTGGGACGTGAAGCGATGAAAGGTGAAATGTTGGTCGATCCAGAATTTAGTTATCTCGCTTCAGTAGAAAAAATATCACCGAGTGTTGAGTAACGTTAACAGTAATCAATGAAGTAAAAGCCTTAATATGACCTTGAGGTTAACATTTTATCGTAGATGATTTTGTAGTAAGCGGAGTGATAAATTCGCATATTGCGTGCGTCGAAGATGACAGGATCATTGGTGATGGTTTAGTTCAATGTCTATTAATGGATAATTACGCCGTTGATGGCTTCAAACTAAAGAATCAGATGAGAAAGCATTTAGCCTGCCACTAAATTACAGACTAAAAAAATGATGAATATCTGTTCAAAAAATATCATTGCTTGCGCTGAAGATGAAGAAATAACAGGCCTCTGTGCCAATACTCTACGAAGTTAGCTTGGGTCTGAAGTCTATCAGACCAGATATCGTTACCACGAAAACCTTTTGATTGAAGATCAACACTGCCATTAAACCATGGACGATATAAATCTTTATCTTTTCTTGAAATTCGTATAATTATTTCATCAGCAAGATTAGTGGCTGCCAGTTTACTCCAAATATTTTCTTCCTCAGCGCGAATATCTTTCACTAAGTTTGTATCTTGCACTAGCACGTTGAATATATTTTGTGTTGCGTGAACAGGAGCAACCATAACAATAGCCATCAGTAAAATTAGATCTTTCATATCTTTCCTTTAAATGTTTTGTATTCTTAATATTGTGATCATAATTTTCCACCTCTATTTAGACTCGTGAAAGTAAAATAAAGTCACATTAACCATAAACACAAAAAATCATTGATAATGCAGACAGAGTAAAACCTAAAACTAGTCAACACATCACTTATTTTCAGTCTAAATAAAACACCTGAATAAATTTTTAACACTTCGCTTATTATCAATAAATATACTTTGATTACTTGCCCACTATTTGATTAAATTACTTTGTGACTATTTGACTAACAGCCTTTCTATAAAGGCATTATTATTGCAAAATGAAGAGATGAACAATGAGAATTTTACTATTTTTGGCCACTAACATTGCCATTATGATGATTTTGAGTATTACCTTTAGTTTATTTGGTATTGAAAGCTTATTAGCAGAAAATGGTGTCGACCTTAATTTTCAATCATTGCTCATTTATGCCACGGTTATTAGCTTTAGTGGTTCGTTTATTTCCTTGTTTATTTCTAAGTTTATGGCGAAAAGAAGTATGGGCGTCGAGGTTATCGTGACGCCGAGTAATCAAACCGAGCGCTGGCTACTCAAAACAGTACAAGAACAAGCCCTTAAAGCCAATATTGGCATGCCTGAAGTCGGTATTTTTAATCATCCTTCACCGAACGCTTTTGCAGCGGGTTGGAGTAGAAATAATACCTTAGTCGCGGTAAGTACCAGCTTATTAAGTCACATGAGTCAAAATGAGGTAGAAGCGGTTCTTGCTCATGAAATAAGCCACGTCGCCAATGGCGATATGGTAACAATGACACTTCTGCAAGGGGTGTTAAATACCTTCGTGATGTTCTTATCACGCATTATCGGTCATGTGGTTGACCGCAATGTATTTAACGTAAAAAGTGGTCACAGACCTGCCTTTTGGATTGTCTCATTAGTTTCTCAACTCATATTGAGCTTATTAGCGACTATGATAATGATGTGGTTTTCTCGCTATCGAGAATTTAGAGCAGATGAAGGTGGTGCAAGCCTTGCGGGCCGAAAAAATATGATTGCAGCACTCAGTAAACTAGAGCAACTACAAAAATTGCCCCAGCTACCGACCGAAATGTCAGCTTTTGCCATTAGCTTAAGCAAGATGAACGCACTCTTTTCGAGTCATCCGCCATTAGCAAAACGCATAGTATCGCTGAGCACTAAATAAATAAGGGAGCTATTGTGTTGTCACGTTTGTATGATTTTATGCCAGGTTTAAACACCTTCTTTAACTATGAAAGAAGTTGGTTTGCTGATGATGTTAAAGCGGCATTATCGGTTGCAGCCGTTGCATTACCGGTTGCTATAGCTTATGCACAACTCACCGGAGTTAATGCCGTAGTAGGCTTGTACTCCTGTGTATTACCTATGCTGGTATATGCATTATTTGGGACCTCTAAGCAATTAATAGTTGGGCCTGATGCGGCAACTTGTGCAGTTATTGCGGCACTGATCACCCCTTTAGCCGCCGGCGACAGTACTAAGCATTGGCAGTTAGTTATTACCATGACAGCGATGACCGGTTTTTGGTGCATTCTGGCCAGTCGATTTAAGCTTGGTGTATTGGCTGACTTCTTGTCTAAACCTATTTTAATGGGGCTGTTAAATGGTGTTGCCATAACAGTTATTGTTGGTCAATTTTCTAAAATATTTGGTTTTACCTTTGATGAAAGGTATCTGCTTGAACGTTTGGGCGGTGTCCCTGATTACTTAGCACAAACACATTTCCCAACATTAACTATCGCCTTATTTACCCTGGCTATTTATTTTGGTATGAAACGCCTAAAGCCCACTTGGCCTGCTTCAATGTTTGCGATTGCGTTAGGTGCAGCCTTAGTATGGCTTTTTAAATTAGAGCAGTTTGGTATAAAAACCATTGGCGTTGTCGAGGGGGGCTTACCCTTATTTCAAACACCTGAATTTAATGTCGGTGTTATTCGTGAGCTTGTTATGCCAGCACTTAATTTAGCAATAATAAGTTTTGTTAGCATGATGCTCACCACTCGCAGCTTTGCCGCAAAAAATGGCTATGACGTTGATGCAGATAAAGAATTTATGGCTTTAGGTATTGCTAATTTAGCGTCGGCTTTATCACAGGGTTTTGCCGTCAGTGGCGCCTCTTCTCGCACCGCAGTTAATGATTCCAATGGCGGTAAAACCCAATTAGTCTCTATTATAGCCGCAGCCATTATTGCTATTATTGCTATTTTCTTTACCGCACCCCTTGAATTTATTCCCAGTGCCGCCTTGGGGGTTGTCTTGATTATTGCTTCTGTGCACCTACTAGATCTTAAAATGGTCTGGAAACTCAGACTAAAAGACCGACAGGCATTTTACTTAACCTTAACCACTTTATTAGCGGTGTTATTTATTGGTGTTATTCCCGGTATTACCCTTGCTGTATTACTAGGTTTATTCCAATTTATTAGGACGGTAATGCGCCCCACCGACCATATACTCGGTGTTGATATCAACGGTGTAGTACGAAGTTTAGATGCCAGTGATAAGGCAAAAGCGGTGAACGGTATTTTTATTTATCGTTTTAATTCGCCTTTAACTTACTTTAATTCTAGTTTCTTTAAACGCCGATTGTTAGAACAATATGCCAGACAAAAAGATGACATTGAGTGTGTAATTATTGATGCTGTGCCATGTTTTACTCATTTAGACTTAAGTGTGATGGCGATGCTATCAGATTTAGAGGTTATTTTTAGAAAGCGCGGGGTTCGTCTTGAGCTTGCTGGCAGAAAAAGACAGTTGTTGGCGTGGTTTGTAAAAGCAGAGATTAAATCAGGTCACGAAGGAATTTATGTGCATTCTGATTTGTATTTAGCCTTGAGAATGAACCAACGTAAACAAATCACCGAAACCGTCAGCAGCGCAGAAGAACTGACGCTTTAGCGTAAAATAATGCCATGCTTTTTATGGTAGTCCTGCAATAAACAGCATCACTCAATATGATAAGTACAAAGCCTGTTTAACAAAGATTAAACAAGCTTTGTATTAATGGTTACGCAATTACTTAGACTTGACCATGTCATCTGACTTCATTACAAAATCAACAGCTAATAATTCATTAATATCAACGAAAGGGCTAGCGTTCATGGTAATAATGTCAGCAACTTTTCCGACTTCGAGTGTTCTTAAACGCTTTGACATCACTATTAAATCAGCCGCGTTATTCGTCGCCAATTTTAAAATTTATTGTGATGTCATATCAGCTTTATACCTATCATTAAAGGCTCGCGACCAATTCAACACAAACCATTGAATTTGTTTTTTTATAAAGCTAATCCAAAAGAAGACGGTGCTTTATCATCGGTCTACAATATATGCTGTACTCATCAGATAAAATTTGAAATGGTCATATTGACTATGCACAATAAAGTTGAGCTTGTTTACCGCCTTTGTCAAAAAACTTTTATTTTTTGTGACTATTTAGAAACAGTCTAGTCTATAGACTATTGTTCTTTATAAAAACAGGAAATCAAACATGAAAATAGCAATATTATCTAGAAACAAGAAGTTGTACTCGACTCGTCGTTTAAAAGAAGCAGGTGAAGCGCTGGGTCACCAAGTTGACGTTATCGATACACTGCATTGTTATATGGATATCACTAGTGATAGATCTGTTGTGCGCTATAAAGGTAAAGAGCTGCCACAGTACGACGCTATTATACCGCGTATTGGCGCATCAATTTCTTTCTATGGCACCGCTGTAGTCCGTCAATTTGAAATGACCGGTGCTTTTAGTGTCAATGAATCTGTAGCGATTAGTCGCTCTAGAGACAAGTTACGCTCTATGCAACTTCTGTCAAGAAGAGGCATCGGCTTACCAAGAACCGGCTTTGCTAATCGTCTTGATAATGTAAAAGATTTAATTAAGAACGTCGGTGGCGCACCTTGCGTGATTAAGTTACTGGAGGGTACACAAGGTATTGGCGTCGTACTTGCTGAAACAACTAAATCAGCAGAAGCGATTGTTGAAGCATTTATGGGTTTAAACGCTGATATTTTAATCCAAGAGTTTATCAAAGAAGCCGGTGGTGCTGATATTCGATGTTTTGTTGTTGGAGACCGTGTTGTTGCCGCAATGAAGCGTCAAGGCGCCGAGGGTGAATTTAGATCAAATTTACACCGCGGCGGTTCAGCGGTACTCGTTAAGCTTACCCCAGAAGAAAGAGCAACGGCCGTATCGGCAGCAAACATTATGGGGCTGAACGTTTGTGGTGTTGATTTACTGCGCGCCGAACGTGGCCCTGTGGTCATGGAAGTAAATTCTTCGCCGGGTTTAGCCGGTATTGAAGCCACGACTGAAAAGGATGTTGCCACCATGGTCTTCAAGTTTATTGAGAAAAAGTTTATTGAAAAGAATGCTAGCGCTAAATCCAATCGAAATCGCACCCAAGGTAAAGGGTAATCCCATTGTTTAATCGCGATAATTTAGGGTCGTGACAGCCGATATTTCAGTCTTCACGACCACAACATCCTCTGAGTTCACTCAATACCGGTCAATGCACTGACATACTGCATGACCTTAACTTGAAGAGAATATTTACGGTTTTCTGCTTTCAAGCCAACGATAAAATGAGCTATCGTTGGTTTGTATACATCATTGCAAGAATGCTTACTAGCCTATAGATTAGACGTTTTCTATTATTCAAAAACAAGATAAAAAACTATCAATGATATTCACAATAAAATCACTAAAATCACTAAAATATATTTTTAAAATAATCACTTTTGCTGTGATAACAACACAGAGCCGTCTAATAAACATTAATATTATGACCAAACCTCCCTATTAAGACGGCTGTTTTTTACGCGATTTTTACTATTTTCTTACGCTCAATATTGGTTTAACTTTTTATGCCTAGCGGCTATTTTAATTGAAATATTTTGATTGCCTCTTTCACTTGTTCTTTATTGATCGGCTTAACCAAGTAATCATCCATCCCTGCAGACAAGCACTTTTCTTCATCACCAACCATCGCATTGGCCGTCATAGCAACGATAGGAACATTTAGATAGCGAGCTCCTGCATTACCTTTCCTAATCGAGGCTGTCGCTTGGTAACCATCCATTTCAGGCATTTGACAGTCCATAAAAATAAAAGTAAATGGCTGGCTCTCATCACTTGCTTTAAGCTTTTCAATGGCATCTTTACCGTTAATGGCAATAACACATTGGGTTATTCCTATTTTTTTCAATACCGCCATAGCAACCATTTGATTAACTCGATTATCCTCTACCAGTAGTAATTTAACCTTTTTTGTCCAGCTACTATCCTCATCAGATAAACGTGTTGATTTAGCCATAGTCACTTCACTGATGAGCTGTTTTTCAGGTTCAGCTAATAAAGTGTTTAATGCTCGTTGTAAATCTGTGGTAATTACCGGTTTAGGAAAAAAACCATCAATACCACTTGCCGTGCTATCGGCTAAATCATGCTGAATGCTCATTAGCGTCATAAACATTATTTTTAGATTTTTATGCACAGGATTTAAGCGCACTGTTTTAACAAATGCTAAAGCATCTAAGTCGGCAAGTTGTTGATTGATGATCAACAAATCATAGTGGTCATTTTCTGTTTGCTTATTAAGAGCCGTGAGCGCAGGTTGTAAGGTTGTTATGATATCAGCTTCTACATGCCAGCAGTTTAATTGGCGTTTAATAACGTTAGCGCAGGATGGATTTTGCTCTATAACCAGCACACGTTTGCCTTGCAAAGCTTTTACAGGTTGAGACAATAAAGAATCCGCTGATTTTTCTAACAATAAATCACAGCTAAAGGTACTACCTTCACCTGGGTTACTATCAACATCGACACTGCCTTGCATACATAAGCAAAGCTTTTTAACGATAGCAAGACCAAGCCCTGTGCCGCCATATTCTCGTGTTGTTGAAGCATCAACTTGACTAAACACTTCAAACAATCCTTGCTGCTTATCTTTTGGTATACCGATACCAGTATCAGATATTTCAGCAATAATTCGCCAATGCGTTGTCGAGTGATTTTGCTGGCAAAGACGAATAACCACCTCGCCTTGTTTGGTAAACTTAATAGCATTAGCTAATAAATTGGTCAATATTTGACGAAGTCGATTAGGATCGCCAACCACTAGCGACTCTTCAATATCAACAAGGTCAACGATTAACTCTAAGCCTTTGTGCTGAGCTTGTTGCGCAAAAGATTCGGCTAAGTCACCAACCATATCACGTATGTTAAAACTAACATTTTCAAGTTCTAACTTATTAGCGTCTATTTTGGAGAAATCTAAAACGTCGTTAATTAATGCTAAAAGCGAGTGAGCACTTTGCTTGGCGATACCTATTCGATGATTTTGTTCTTGGCTTAACACAGAGTCTTTAACTAAATCCAGCATACCAATAACACCATTCATTGGTGTTCGTATTTCGTGGCTCAGACTAGCAAAAAATTCATTTTTAGCGGTTACCGCTACTTCTGCTTGCTCTTTCGCTTTAATAAGAGCGATTTCATTCTCAACGATTGCGCTAACGTCATAGTTCACACCTATCATTGATACCGGTTTTTTATTATTGTCGTAACTGATAATCGCCGCTGCTTTGATATACTTTATTTCGCCATTTGGCCATATAATTCGAAATTGTGTATTGTACTGACCGTGTACTTTAATTGCATTAATGAATTCACGACCGGCCTTCTCGATATCTTCAGGATGTACACCTTTGTCCCAAACGTCTTTCGCACTTAAAGCTGGTTGACGGTCGACACCATAAAGCTTAAACATCCAATTGTCCCACTTTAATTCATTACTAAGCAAGTTAAGTTCCCACACACCGATACCGGCAGAGTCTGTTGCTAATCTCATTCGTTGGTTGTGATGGCTAATACGCTGTTGGCTTACCTTTTTATCAGTAATATCTTGAAATGAGCCATACAAACGCACACATTTCCCATCGGTAAACTCGGAACGACCACGAGCAGACACCCAAATTTCTTTACCTTTGGCAGTGACCAACTCCATATCTTCCTCGTAAGCACTACCGTCTTTCATACACTTGGCAATTAACGCTTGTACTTTATCTCTACTTTCTCCTTCTTTATAAAAATTAATTGCCTGAGATAGTTCGGGGTGATAGTCATTAGGCACTTCATGAATGACTTTAGTCATTTTTGACCAGTAAACATTGTTGTTAATTAGGTCAACTTCCCAGACACCAATGCGAGCTTGCTGTGCCATTCCTTCCATTAAAGATTGTTGCCCTAACAATCTATTTTTATGTTTAACACGTGTTAACTCTACACTTATCCAATGAGAAAATAATTGAATTAGGTCTAATTCCCTCGTGGTAAAGGGGCTTGCCGATGCCTCAGGGCCAGAAAAACTTAATGTGCCAAACAGTTTGCCATCAACAGTCAGTGGCACACCAATATAGCTTTCTAAACCAAAAGCTTGATAACACGGATGATCTTTTATTTCACTTTCACCTGCATGGTAAAAAGAAATAGGCTGGTTTGCATGTAAGGTATGAAAACAATAGGTATTGCCTAAATCAAAAATATCTCCAGGATTAATTTCATTATTCGGAGTATGGCAATAGACAACTCGATATTCTTGATGATGAATTTCACTGATCAACGCAAGCGGCAAATTAAATATTTTTTTTCCAAGCTCTAAAATGTTTTGAATTTTATCAATTAAGCTTTTGTCTATATCCGAGGTTATTTTATGGAGTTTATTAAGAGTCAGTTCAGTTTGCTTAATACCACTAATATCGTTCTGAATAACAATAAAAGATTCTGCCTTATTGTCATTGTTAATCAGTGGCACTATGGTGGTACTTAACCATAGCTCTCGGCCACCTTTGATTTTATTAATGGATTCGCCATGCCAATATTCTTTAGCGATAGCTGTTAGAAATATATTTTTATAATCGTCTTGGGTATAACTTTCAGCGCAGATTTCAACAACACTGTGACCAAGGATCTCTTCTTCACGGTAACGATAGAAATCAAGAAAACGTTGATTAACTTCCGTTAACGTACCCTTTTCATCGACATTGACTCGATAAACAATCGCGTGCTTATTTATCGCCAGCATTAACTCGACACTTTTTTGTTTAGAAAGTGAAAGTTCATGGTGATAATTGCTAATGAGCCGTTGCAGCGGTCTAAAAATGAAGAAGCTTATCGCAAATAATAGGGCCATTGAGACCAGCCATAAAAACGCCTCGAGTCTTTCTATGTTAACTATACGCTGATTAGTATGCTGCTCTATTTTGGAAACGACTAGATCTAAAGAAATCAGTAAATTATTATTAGACTCTAGATTGAATTTTTCTTTAACTATCGCCTCAGCATTCTTTTTGTTTTGAGTCAGACTAAGCGCGATAGCACTTTCAGCGAAGTGATTGACCCGTTTGTTAAGATCAGTCGGCGCGTTAAAATACCATAAGTATAATTCACTAGGCATGCTATTAGATTCGTTAACCACCATCATTGTTAAAAGTTGCTGGTTAGTCGTAAACAATTTGACCGTATCGAAAAGATTTTTTGTCACCTTCTCATCAATTTCAGCCGTAGTTATATTGTGATAATGCTGAATGGCTAGATAAGCTATTTTTTGTGACAACATTCTTTGGCCGCCAGCAAGATTAATCGTTTCAGCATCTTTGGCTTGTTGATTAAATAATAGCATCAAACTTAAAAATGATAGGCTAATTAACACAGCAATTAAAGCTATCGCTAATGAGTTACGACGTTTAATTCTCTGTTGAAGCGTTTTAATATTAGTCATATTATTTTGTTTACAATCCTTTAGCGGGCCCAGCGGCGATTTCAGCAATGACCTGACTATCTCTAAGACAACGAGGCTAGCTTAACCCATTAATTAATTGTCGAATATTATCTCTGCCCAAGTATAGAACCTATATTCACATTAACTAAATATTAGATCAAATAATCAATAACTTATTCAAGGTCTACTGGCTAACTTTTATTGATGAATCTCTATATGGAAGTGAAATTATAATAGATATAAAGCGGACTAAAATAATATTATTATGTCATCTACCGGTTTTTAATAGATTTTAGCGATGAAAAAATTTTGCCAAGAGAGTTATTACAGCCCCAATCAAGCTAAGAAATTATTGTTACTCAGGTCATAGGCTTCAATTTAAACCATACTCTCTTTAACTAATAGCACCGCAGTTTCATGTTGAGCATGAACAAAAACGTTAATATTAATGCCCGCGAGTGCCTTTTTCTCCTCAAGTGAATTCACTTTAACGACTAAGTTTGCCTTAGGATAGTAATCGAGTACGGCTTGGCAAATTATTTGTTTGTTTTTTAATGTGTTGACCGTAATAATGATACTTGTTGTTTGCTCTACTTTTAATGACTCAAGTACGGGCGTTTTATCTAGGTGACCAAAATAAGCGTTATAGCCACGCTTTCTTGCCAATAATACATGTTGTAAATTATCCGAAATAATTAAAAAGTTGATGCCATTATTTGTCAGCTCTTTCGCTACAATACGACCTAAAATAGCAAAACCACAAACGATGGTGTGATTAGTCACCTTTACCGTGGTTATTTTATCAGCTTCAAAAAATTCAACGACAAAAAGTGCGGCTAATTTATAAATATTACTGACCATAAAGGGAGTTAATATCATAGATAAAACGGTAACTAATATCAGAAAACTCGCTAAATCTTTTGCTATCAGATTTTGACTTATTGCCATAGCAAAAATCACAAAAGAAAACTCTCCTACTTGGCATAAGGCAACAGCAGATTTAATTGATTCGCTTTTATTCGATTTTTTTCTCATCAAAAAATAAATAATCGTCGCTTTTATTATCATAACAAGGACGAGTACACTCGCAACCCAATGAAGATGAGTTATAAAATAATCAACGTCTATTTTTGTGCCAATAGAAAAGAAAAAAACACCTAAAAAAAGATCTTTATATGAAGATATATCGGATTCAACTTTCATGTGAAATTTAGTTTCGGCAATAATCATCCCCGCTATGAAGGCGCCTAAAGAATAAGTAAAGCCGAGGTTATGAGCAATAATTGATGCCCCCAATACGATAGTAAATACCGATATTAAAAACAGTTCTTCCATTAGCGCATTCGATGAAAAATGCAGTAACCAAGCAATTATTTTTTTACCTATCGTGAACATAAAAATAATAATACCACTGGCATACAAAAAAGTTTTTAGCAGCACATCGGTTAGAGACAATTCATTATTTGAGAGAAAACCCATTAAGAGTAAAATAGGGATAACGGCTAAGTCTTGAAAAACCAGTATAGCAACTGATTTTTTACCGTAGGGTGTCAATATATCTTTTGATTTTTTCAGGTAAGGTAATACGATAGCTGTTGAAGATAAACTAAATGAAAGCGCAATAATTAATGAGGGTATCGGTTCAATATTAAAGAAATAAAATGCAAGTATAAAAATAACAATAGCGCTAAAAGTAACTTGGATAAAACCATTAAAAAATATCAATTCCTTCATTTTACCTAGCTTCGCAAAAGACATTTCCAAGCCAATCGTAAACATAAGAAAAACAATACCAAATTCACCAATAAGTTCAAGAGAATAAATATTGTCACTGCCATTGAAATCAAAAATATTGCTTACTATGGTGCCGGTAATAATGTAGCCAATAATGTGCGAAATTGAGAACTTGGTTAACACTATATTGATAACGCTAGCAAGTGCTAACGAGACTGCAATAATAACAAGTATAGCGTCCATATTATCCTTTTAATTCATCTGTTGATGTATAGTAAAATTTAACTCATTAACGTCTATGCACATTACAGACCATATAAAATTAAAATTTAACATTTAAATACAATAACTTAAAAAATCACTAACACACTGTTTATTTTTAATACTCAATTAATCGCTCCATTTTAAAGCGTAAGCACCATAGCGGTGCAATACCCTCCTTGATTCTATTGATGAAATAGCCGCCATGATAAGCGTTTAATTTAATTCACAGCTAAACCTTTGTCTCCTAAACGCAATTAAACCCTTAAGCCAAACTGATATTGCCTTTGACACCAGCGCAATAAAAGAATTAAAAACAATAACTTAACAAATTAACAGCCATACTTAGATGACATTATTTTTTTAGCCAATCAATCTCGTTATAACACTGAAATAATTAACTTTTATTATTTGGCGTAGTTTGTGCAAAACAGCTTTAGCCATGCATCCCCTTCTACTTTCAGCGAAAGTTAGAATAAAAAGTAGCCCATATAACCATGACAGCTAAGCCAGCCATCAATAGTTTACCCATTAACCCTGCACCTAAAAATGCATGGTTTGCCAGCTTATCTTTAGAGTTTAGTTTTACATCGACTGGCACTCAACTTACCCGTACTCAACGCAATGGACCTTTAAGCGTGCAAAAAGCTTTCTACCCTGAAGGAGTCGATTGCGCACATATTTATTTGTTACACCCGCCAGCGGGCATAGTTTCAGGTGATGAATTAAACATTAACATTAAACTCAACAGACAAGCCCACAGTTTAATAACTACGCCGGGGGCTAACCGCTTTTATCGCGCTCGAACAAACTTAACAATTGGTGATCCCAAACAAGTTCAACACCTTGATATTATTCTTAACCATCAGGCGAAGTGTGAAAATTTCCCCTTAGAAACGATCGTTTATGAGGGGGCTGATGGATTTAATACTGTTGATGTTCACTTTAAAAGTGATAGCGCTTATTTAGGTTGGGATATTACCTGTTTGGGCTTACCCCTTTCAAATCAACCCTTTAAATATGGCAATTATAGCCAATTAAACCGTATTTATTGTGAAAACACTTTAATTTATCACGATAGAATTTCGATAAAACCTAGCAATGGAGTACATCAACACATCGCAGGTTTAAATAGCCACAGTGTTTTTGCCACTTTTTTAGCTTATGCCCCAGCAGGTCTCCTTAGCGATGCTGACAATAAAGCACTCGTAGCGCAATTACGCGACTGTATGGTTGAAGAAAACGCCGAAGAAAAAGTGAGTATCAGCCAAATACGCCAGTTATTAGTGATACGTTATTTAGGTGAACATAGTGAAGAATGCAAAGCACTTTTTATTAAATTATGGCAAAAAATAAGACCAGTATACCTAGAAAAACCAGCAAACATTCCGCGTATTTGGCATACCTGATCAGACACTTAATGACCCCCTTACTATTAAATAAACAAACAAAGGTGCAACAGCATGGACTTACTACCAAGAGAGAAAGATAAATTATTGCTCTTTACTGCCGCATTATTAGCAGAGCGACGCTTAAAGCGTGGTGTGAAATTAAATTATCCTGAAGCTATGGCTTATATTTCAATGGAGATTATTGAAGGGGCCAGAGATGGTAAAACTGTCGCTCAAATGATGGATTATGGCCGTACGTTGTTAACCCGTGATCAAGTCATGGAAGGAGTTGCAGAATTAATTCCTGATGTGCAAGTAGAAGCTACATTTCCAGATGGCACCAAACTTGTCACTGTTCATAACCCTATCATTTAACTAAACCTCTAAAGAAGGTTACATAAGACATAGTTAGACATTAAACACAAGAGAAGCAAAGATGATCCCAGGTGAAATAAAAACAGACCAAGGCGACCACGAACTCAACGTAGGCCGTGAACGATTGAAAATTACCGTGGCTAATTCAGGCGATAGACCCATTCAAGTTGGCTCTCATTATCATTTTTTTGAAGTAAACCCTGCCTTGCATTTTAATCGAGAACACGCCAAAGGTTATCGTTTAGATATCACCTCAGGTACCGCCGTTCGTTTTGAACCTGGGCAAGAACGCCAAGTAAGCCTGGTTGCCTTTCAAGGCAAACGCAGGATCTTTGGTTTTCGCGGTGAAATACAAGGAAACTTATAATCATGGCCAGTATTGATAAAAACGCCTACGCACATATGTTTGGACCAACAGTCGGTGATCGAGTTCGTTTAGCCGACACAGATTTATGGTTAGAGGTTGAAAAAGACTTCACACAATACGGTGAAGAAGTAAAATTTGGTGGGGGAAAGGTCATTAGAGATGGCATGGGACAAAGCCAAGCATCATGCTTTGACACCGTTGATTTAGTGATTACCAACGCCGTTATTCTTGATCACTGGGGAATAATTAAAGCTGATGTTGGTATTAAAGAGGGTCGTATCGCGATTATAGGTAAAGCAGGCAACCCTGATATTCAAGACAATATCGATATTGAAGTGGGTCCCGGCACCGAGGTTATAGCCGGCGAAGGGCAAATACTGACCGCAGGCGGTATCGACGCCCATATACATTTTATTTGTCCACAACAAATAGATGAAGCACTCATGTCGGGTGTTACGACTATGATTGGTGGAGGTACAGGCCCAGCAACAGGTACTAAGGCGACGACTTGCACACCAGGTCCTTGGTATATTCATAAAATGTTGCAAGCAACAAATGATTTCCCGATGAATTTTGGTTTCTTAGGCAAAGGGAATGCAAGCTTACCACTTGCCCTAGAAGAGCAAATTGAAGCGGGTGTTTGTGGTTTAAAGCTTCATGAAGATTGGGGAACAACCCCCGCGGCAATTGATAATTGTTTATCGGTTGCCGACCGTTACGATGTTCAAATAGCGATTCATACCGATACCTTAAATGAGTCTGGTTTTGTTGAGGACACTTTAGGAGCATTTAAAGGCCGTACTATTCATACCTATCATACTGAAGGTGCTGGTGGTGGACATTCACCTGATATTATTAAAGCATGTGGTGAGGCTAATGTTTTACCGTCTTCCACCAACCCAACACGCCCTTATACCATTAATACTATTGATGAACATTTGGATATGTTAATGGTTTGCCATCATTTAGACCCGTCTATTCCTGAAGATATTGCTTTTGCTGATTCACGTATCCGCAAGGAAAGTATTGCCGCCGAAGATATTATGCATGATTTAGGCGCTATTAGTATGATCGCTTCTGATTCACAAGCCATGGGACGAGTCGGTGAAATGATCACCCGTACTTGGCAAACCGCACATAAAATGAAACAACAACGAGGACCATTAGCTCCCGATACTGAACGAAATGATAACTTTCGTATAAAACGCTATATCGCTAAATATACTATAAACCCTGCTATTAGCCACGGCATTAGCCATGAGGTTGGCTCTATTGAGGTCGGTAAACTAGCTGATTTAGTGTTATGGAAACCGGCATTTTTTGGTATAAAACCTGCGCTAATTTTAAAATCTGGCATGATAGCAGCAGCGCCAATGGGCGATGCAAACGCGTCTATTCCAACACCGCAACCTGTCTATTTCCGCCCAATGTTTGCAGCCTTTGGCAGTGCTTCAGCCAAAACCTCAATGACTTTTATGTCACAAGCATCTATTGACGCTAATGTCCCTGAAAAAATAGGCATGACACGGATGATTGGTGTCTGTAAAAACACTCGAAACATTGGTAAAAACGACATGATTCATAATAGTTGGCAGCCAAAAATAGACGTTGATGCTCAAACATATGAAGTACGTGCCAATGGCGAATTATTAACCTGTGAGCCTGCAGTAACCTTGCCACTTGCACAACTTTACTGCCTATTTTAAATAAGAAATAAGTGATTCAATAAAACTAAAAGATTAGGAAATTACATGCTACAAGCACATCAGCGTTTTGACCATACTCACCATAATATAGCTGACTCAATAACGTTAGATCAAGACACCCGTAAAAAAGCACGTATTAAAGGTAAAACGGATGGTGGTTTTGACATAGGTATTTTTATGGCGCGTGGACAGCCATTATTAGTCGGTGAAGTACTAAAAACAGACTGTGGATTATTCATTGAAATAAAAGGTCAAGCGGAGCCTGTATCAACCGCTATTGCAACTGACTGGTTAACCTTTTGTAAAGTTTGTTATCACTTAGGTAATCGACACACCTCACTGCAAATAGGCGAGTTATGGGTACGTTTTAAACCCGATCACGTATTAGAAGAACTTGCACAGAAATATGGTTTAACGATTGATAATACCCCAACAATATTTGAACCTGAAAATGGTGCTTATGGCGTTAGTAGCCAAGGCCACGTCCATGCACACTAAACCTGCAGTGAAACCTGTGTCACTAGTACCAGCAGAAATAACACTCGCCGAGCCGATTAAGCTTAATCGGTTATTACAGTTATGCAGCGCAAACCTACCCGTGGGCGGGTTTGCGTTTTCACAAGCATTAGAATATGGCGTTGAAATGGGTTGGTTAACATCATCAGAAACGACCGCAAGTTGGATAAAGATTAATTTAGAGGAGTCTATAGCACAAACCGATTTAGCCATTTTAAAACGGCTATTTAACGCGTTATCGATAAATGATTTTGACGACTTTAACAACTGGAATACCCATTTAATTGCTTGTCGAGAAAGTCATGAATTATTATTGGCTGATTTAGCAATGGGCAAAGCCTTAATAAGATTACTGAAACAGCTAAACAACCTTAATTTAGCCGCTTATCAAACAATAATAACCCTTAAAGAAATTAGCTTTGTTAGTGCTTTTGCGCTTTGCGCTTATGTCTTTAATTTAGATTTAATTTCAGCACAAAGTGGTTACTGCTGGACATACATCGACAATCAAGTCGCGGCAGCAACAAAATTAGTGCCTCTTGGGCAAACTCAGGCACAAAATCTCCTATTTGAATTAACTGAACAGACGCCATTAATTATTGAAAAATCAAACGGTATTTCAGATAACGATATTGGTGCCAGTCTGCCGCACTTAGCCATGGCAAGTGCTTGGCATGAAACACAATATTCACGACTTTTTCGTTCTTAATATATTAAGTTGATTAATAACATGCTTTATAAAAATAAAAAGAGAAATAAAAAATGATAAAACAAGTTTTACGCATTGGTGTTGGTGGCCCGGTAGGCTCAGGAAAAACCGCATTATTACGACAGCTATGTCTAGCGCTACGTAATAAATATGATATGGCAGTGGTCACCAACGATATTTATACTCGTGAAGATGCTGAGTTTTTAACTAAAAATGACGCTCTCGCAGCAGACAGAATTATCGGCGTTGAAACCGGTGGCTGTCCTCATACGGCGATTCGCGAAGATGCCTCAATGAACCTAGCAGCCATTGACGAACTACAAGAGCTTCACCCCACTCTAGACTTTGTATTAATTGAAAGTGGCGGTGACAACTTAAGCGCAACGTTTAGCCCTGAACTTTCCGATTTAACCCTTTATGTTATTGATGTTTCAGCCGGAGATAAAATCCCACGTAAAGGAGGTCCGGGTATCACTAAGTCTGATTTATTAATTATTAATAAAATAGATGTTGCTGATTTAGTCGGCGCATCACTTGAGGTGATGGATAGAGATACTAAAAAAATGCGCGGTGATAAACCCTTTGTTTTCTCAAATATGAAAACACAACAAGGTTTGGCCGAGATCATAGCCTTTATCGAAAAAGAAGGCATGTTGCAGATGTAATGTTTGCGATAACGACATCATTATCTATTGCTAGTAAACAACAAAAATTAAACATTAAACATTAAACATTAAAAAAAGGATTAACCATGAAATTTATAACCCTACTTGTCAGTTTTATTTACCTCTTTTCGGCGCAAGCATTCGCCCATGATGATCACGGTTTGGGTGAAGGCTCTTTTCATGCATTTTATCATGCTATTTTTTGGACTATATTTGTCCTAGTTGTCTATAAAGTCGCCGTATGGTCTAACGATAAGCGCTCACAAAAAAACTAATATCCTTTAAGTGTGAATAGGACACCACAGATAAATATAGTTATTTGTGGTGATAATATGATGCACTCAAGCAGGCATAAACATATATTAATGAGCATCGGAGACAGTATATTTAAAAATATACTGTTAACCGCACAAATAATTAGGCATATTGGCATTATCAATAAAAAATAATGATGGTCAAATGACAGGTAAAGCTGTGCAACATCCAAGCATAATAATTAAACCTATCGCTAAACATAACGGCATCTCTCTTGTTATTTTTGGCGTGTTACTTTTACTTACTACGCTTTTATTCGCTCAACATTATTGGCAATCATATAGATTCGCCTACATTTTTATGATCCTTCTCTGTCTGGTTATTATTTTGGTAGGTGCAGTTAAACTTTTTGAACCTGCCATTAGCCTCTATTTGACGCCTGATAAAATAACCTTTAATCACCGTTATGGTCACTGGCAATTAACATGGCAAGATATACAAAATATTAATATTGTTGCTGAAGTTGTTGGTGTAGAACGCGAAACATTGCCTTATATCGGTATACGATTGGTTCATATCGATAATATCGCAAAAAACATTTCCGTTAGATTAGCGAATAGGTTAATCCATCAACAACAAGGATTAATTGTTTATGGGGTATTGCATCAGCTAATGACAATGGAACAAGCTCAAATGAATTTTGAACCCTTTATTCTATCAACTGGAGAGCATGTAAAAGGCCCTATTGCGGCATTTCTCCATCAAAGTGAACGATTATCTTCTGCTTTTGGTTACCATTTATTCTTGCCTGCTGACAGTTTTGACCGCGGCATTAATGAGTTCAGCCAACTACTAAAACAATGTAAAATGGCAAGCTCAACTTATCAAGTAAATTAATGGCTGCCCGTTGATGTTTTTTTCAGCTGCTTTAATTGTTTTTTTAATTGTCTTTGGTAGCGATCCATTTCGATTAGGCACTGCTCTTTTTGCTGAGGGGATAATGCTTGATACATGAGTGCCTCAAAGCATTGGGTATAGCCAATGAAGTTTTTCGATAACATAGGAAATCGTTCAATAACTAGCCTTGAAAATTGACTCGCGGGCATAGTGTCAGGCTTTATTAAGCCTTTAGCTTTTAATTGCGTTATTATTTGCTGATACTGAGTTAACCATTTTACCGGCGGGTTACCTTTACCCCTCTTTAAATTAACTAACCACAACACAGCCATCATTAACATTAATGAGCCACCAATAATTGCCGCTACTTTCCAAGCATGTAGATCACCAAACCATTGTTTAAGTAAATCATATTGTTTTTTTGATGAATAACCTAAAACCAATCTTGTCCATTGATAATCTAGCGCATCAAGCTGTAAGCGCAGATTATTGATCCAAGCGAGGTGTTTGTATCGATGTAAATTTAGCAAGTCGTTATTGAACAGGGCATCTTGCTGTAACATTTGTGAAAGCCCACTTTCTACTCGTTCTGGGTTAACTGCCGCCGTGGGATCTACCCTTACCCAACCTTGGCCATTAACCCAAATTTCAGCCCATGCATGGGCATCATATTGGTAGATACTAAGATGACCACTTTGTTTATTATACTCGCCACCTAAATAGCCAGTGACCAAGCGAGCAGGAACACCAGACGCTCTCATCATAAAAGTAAAGACACTGGCATAATGAACACAAAAGCCTTTTTTAGTTTGATAGAAAAACTGGTCTAATTCATCCCCTAATTTAGCGCGATTTAATAAAGGCGGCGTTAGCGTATAATAGAAGTCTTGTTCTCTAATCATATCCAAAATAGCTTGTGCACGTTCGATTTCATCTGGGTAGTTTAACTTAAGTTGTTGGCCTTGCGCTTTCAGCTTAGGGTTACTGGCGGTAGGTAGTTGTAAACTTGTTAGCCATTGATCGTCGCTTAACGGCTCATTAAGCAATGATTGAGTATAACTACTGATTTGATAACTGGTTGTTTGACTTACAGGCTTACTATTTATAATGGTGTAATTGGGTAATGGCCTGATGGTCACTTGGTTATTGGTCAAACTTTTAGGGTCAACCACGGCTAAAGAAAAAAGCCAACGTTGATAACTCGGCTCAACCATGACTTGATAAAGGGTTTGTACTCCGTTTAATGTCGACTGGGTAAAACTAAGTGAACTTGCCTGCTCCTCAATATTTGCCCAACTATTTTTGCTCTGTTGCCATGTCCGCCCATCAAAAACATCCATCACCATTGCTCGCCAGTACAATTGATTGTATTGCGGGATATCGGTAAAAAATTTCACTCGAAAGGCCAATGCTGAAGATCTAGCTAAATTGGCTATATCTCCCAGTGTAACACTTTCTGCTAAACCGGTTTGGGCAGACTTTGCTGATGGTACTTGCCAAAAAGGTGCAACTCGAGGAAAAACGATAAATAAAACTACAGCAAGCGGAATACTCTTCAACACGGTTATTGCACTTTGAGAAAGATTATTTTTAATGTTCAGTGACGCTGAAAAGTAGGCTAACAGCAAGCTTAAATTTAACACCAGTAAGCAAAAGACGAAAAGCGACAAAAATAAAGATTGGGAGAAAATAAGCACTGATGCCAGTATAAAAACACCCAGTAGGACAATTTGATAAAAATCTTTGCGGCTAGTTAACTCTAAACTTTTTAAAGCATAAGCAAAGCAAAGCAAATGTAACATGCTTAATAAGACCCCTAATTCTCGACCACTTAGTGCTATAGCAATAGAACCAGAGCAAGCCAGTAATAAGATAATGAGTCGCTGTGGTTTTATTGCTGGCTTGATAAGTGTTAAGCCACGCCAGCATAAACAAACAGCAATAATGAGCAACATCCAGCGGGTTAATTCATTAACAAGTAAGGCTAAATTTAGGCACTGACAAACAAGCAACACCCAGGCATGTTGTGGTAATAAGCTAAATTTTTCACCTGTCACTGTATTATTTATCATCGCGGCGACTTAGGATAAATGGCTAGCGCCATTAAACATTGTTTAAAATGAAGTTCACCTTGGCTAGGCTGTATTTTTTCTGCTGCTAAATCTAAACCAAATACTTGCTCGCTGCGGTGGTATTCACTGACTAGAAAACACAAGTACGCAAGTTGCTTCTCCAGTCCGTGATTGGGCATATCGTTAAGCTTTAACCAACACCTGGTTCCTTGTTGTTGATGATAATGCTTAGTTAACCGACCTTGACCGCGCGCGAATTGTTTCCAAGCAAGACGAGAAAGTGGCTCTCCCGGAAGATAGGCTTTAAGTTCAAAAAAATCTTCGACACCCGGTTTACTGCTTTGTGAAAATACATTTTCTTGTTCTGCATCGCCAAAATCACTTTGTCGATAACTTAAGGACATGGCTTGAGGATAAACAATACATTGCTGGTCAAAATCGATTCTTGTCCAGGAGGTAAATAAACCTAACGAATATTCACTCGACACTTTCAACCGACCCGGATTATATACCCCTCGGTTTGGGTAGGAGCAGCAAACATAAACAGTTTGTTCGCCAGGCTCACTTTGAGGGAGATGAAGAACAGCTTGGTCATCAAAGCAAAAGTTAATCGCAAGACGTTTATTAGCTGAAGATATATTAATAGCAAAGCGTATATTTTGATTTGCATACCCTAGGGCAGTTTTATCTGCAGATATTGCCAGACCCGATAAGTTAAAAAAACTCTGCATCATAGTGGTAATGAACACACTCGCCATTAAGTAGCTTAATAACATGATGACATTATTTTGATAGTTGGTTGCTAACAGGAATAACAACACCACAAAAAAGAGATAAGCAACACCAAAGCGGCTTGGCATAATAAAAATATTATGATTTGATAATTTATGCTTTCTTGCAGGCGGTATCCGACGCTTTAGCCAATGATGAAATTGCTTATTAACAAAGCGACTAAGATAATTTTTTATCGGTATTGCCAATTTTGTCACTGTCGTCTCTATTGTTGAGTTAACGCTATTTATGGTTAACACCATTGATATACATTATGAATTCAGTGGATTTAAAACATTAACTTGTGCAATAACCTGCGCTGAAATGTTCTCTTGTTGCTCTCCAAAGCCAAGAGTGGTCAACTCAAGTCTATGCTGACAGACCGAGCTAAAGACGGTTTGAATATCTTCGGGTATGACATAGGTCCTCTCATCGATAAAAGCCCATGCTTTCGCAGCAGCCACCAGTGCTTGTCCGGCTCTTGGTGATAAAGGTCTACCAGCAAACCCCTGTTGGCGACTGACATGATTTAAGGCGATAACATAGTCAATAATATTATCTGATACCGTCACTTGTGATACCGCTGCCTGCATGGCGATAAGTTTGTCGGTATCAACACAAGGTAATAGCTTTTTATAGCTCGCGTGGCTACTTTCACTTTGTAAAATTTGTTTTTCTGCCGCTATATCAGGAAACCCTAAAGATATACGCATCATAAATCGATCGAGTTGTGACTCGGGTAAAGGGTATGTGCCCGCATGTATTAAAGGATTTTGTGTGGCGATAACAAAAAAAGGTTGTGGCAGTGGGTAGGTTGTCCCATCAATACTAACCTGATGCTCTTCCATTGCTTCAAGTAAAGCGCTTTGTGTTTTAGGACTTGCTCTGTTGATTTCGTCACTTAACACCACCTGATTAAAAATTGGTCCTCGATGGAGCTCAAACTTTTTAGTGTCAGGATTAAATATTGAGATACCAATAACATCCGCTGGTAACAAGTCACTGGTAAACTGCGTTCGTTGATAACTAAGCCCAAGCGTTTGTGCTAACACCTGCGCTAACGTGGTTTTACCCATGCCCGGTAAATCTTCTATTAAAAGATGACCTTTTGCTAATAAACATGCCAGAGCTAGACGTATTTCGTTAGGCTTACCTAAAACAACCGAGCCGACCTGAGCTAAAATTGCCGTAACTAAAACTTGCATAAAGTGATCACCACGCCATTTAAAAGAGTTGTTGTCATTAAATATACCTGCCGATAAAGTAACAGAACTGCCAAAATAATATCAATAATTACTTAAGATAAACACCCGTAATTAATACCAAAGGGCAATCATTTTACCTGGCCTTGATGCGGGCATGAGATCAAGTAACGAAAATGTAAACTGGCACTTAATGATTAGACTTTATTTTATTTAATTAAATAACCGGTGCAGATAGCTAAAACTGACTCTTTGATGCGTTAAACTTTATTCATCTGAGTTTATATTTTCCTTTTGCCCATCGCCCCGCCCTGCTAGAATAACTAACAATTATATACTTGATATTTTACGGAACCTTTAGTCAATGCGTACTACTCAATACCTGCTTTCTACCTTGAAAGAAACGCCAGCCAGCGCCGAAGTGATCAGTCACCAATTAATGTTACGTGCCGGACTTGTTCGAAATGTTGCTTCGGGTTTATATACTTGGTTACCCACAGGTCTCAAAGTATTAAGAAAAGTTGAAAATATTGTTCGTGAAGAAATGGAGCGAGCAGGCGCTATTGAAGTATTAATGCCTATGGTTCAACCTGCTGATTTATGGGAAGAGTCCGGACGTTTAAATGATTACGGCCCTGAGCTACTGCGCATAAATGACCGTCATGATCGCGCCTTCGTTTTAGGTCCAACGCACGAAGAAGTCATTACAAAACTAGTCGCTAATGAAATAAATAGTTATAAACAGTTACCGCTGAATATATTTCAAATTCAAACAAAATTTCGCGATGAAATACGCCCTCGATTTGGTGTGATGCGTGGTCGTGAATTTTTAATGAAAGACGCCTACTCTTTCCATTTAGGTGAAGAGTGTTTAAAGAAAACTTACCAAATTATGTTTGACGCTTATTGCCGTATTTTCGACCGTTTAGGTTTGGATTACCGTCCAGTCATTGCTGATACAGGTTCTATTGGTGGTGAAGCTTCACATGAATTTCATGTTTTAGCTGATTCTGGCGAAGACGATATCGCCTTTAGTGATGGTAGCGATTTTGCCGCAAACGTTGAGAAAGCTGAAGCTATTGCGCCATTAGGCGAACGAGCAGAGCCAACTCAGGAATTGACTAGGGTAGAATTAAAGCTTGAACGATTAATAAAAACCTCAAACATAGATTTAAAAACTACGGTTAAAACACTATTAGTGCTTGGCTCTAGTACTAAAGGTGAGCCAGAAAAATTCATTGCTCTAGTGCTTCGTGGCGATCATCAACTAAATGAAGTTAAAGTTGAAAATTTATCTGTTATCGCTTCACCTTTAACATTTGCAACTGATGAACAAATATCTGCAATTGCTAACTGCCATATCACCTCATTAGGCCCTAAAGGCTTATCTGTTGACGTTATTGTAGACCGCAGTGCTGCTCATCTAAGCGACTTTGTCTGTGGTGCCAACGTAAACGGTCAATCTTATACTGGGGTTAACTGGAAACGTGATTGTGATGAAATCAACATTCAAGATATCCGTAACATCGTCGAAGGCGATACTAGCCCTTGTGGTCTTGGTAATATTGTCATTAAGCGCGGTATTGAAGTGGGCCATATTTTCCAGTTAGGCGAAAAATACGCTCAAGCAATGAATTGTGGCGTATTAACAGAAAATGGTAAAAATCAAACGTTAACTATGGGCTGTTACGGCATAGGCGTTTCACGTATTGTTGCAGCGGCTATTGAACAAAATCATGATGAAAATGGCATAAAATGGCCAGCAGCTATTGCACCATTTCAAGTAGCGATTGTTCCAATGAATATGGCAAAGTCTGCTCGTGTTAAAGACACCGCAGAAGCTTTATACACACAATTACAGCAAGCTGGCATTGAAGTTATCTTCGATGACCGCAAAGAACGTCCGGGTGTGATGTTTGCCGACCATGAATTAATTGGTACGCCAATATTATTAATTGTTGGTGAACGTAATCTTGATGAACAGAACGTTGAAGTGAAAAACCGTATTAGTGGTGAAAAATCGTTAATGGCAATCAGTGATATCATGTCTTTATTTAGCTAAACATCACATTGTTTAGCGGTGAGATGCAAGGATTCAGTAATAATGACTAGAGAGTTGATGGTATTTGAGAAAGACCATCTTCGGCGCTAACACCCAGGCAGTTGTGAACATATACCTTCATATTGAACATAAAAACGCGACCTTAAGGTCGCGTTTTTTATTGCTGACTATTGCTGTCGTTAATTTTGATAAACAGGAATTTTACGTAAACGCTCATCAATGCTTTGTAGCATGCTACGATAAACTAACGAATCAATATCACGATAATATTGTTCAAATTTCTGTTGGGATATACCTTCGGGTAACCCCGTCAACTCAGGTAAAATCAGGGTTTCATCAATGATATCAGCCAAGTGTTCTTGCACTTTTAAGGCGCTTTCATCAGAGGTTGTCGCCAGCATTGCCAGGCGAGTTCCAGCCCGATCGGCCATTAAGTCGGCAAAACTAAAACCACTACCACCACTGTTTGAGTCTAAAAATTCTTTTAGCTCGCCAATAGCATTACTTGCGGTACTGGTACCAAATAACTGCAAAGCAACGGAGTAAATAAAATGCTTTTGAATGTCCACTCTTTCACGTAACGTAACCCTTGCTCGGCGTATTGTGCGCTGTTGTATTTGCTCCGCTGACAGCTTAGAAATATCCCCTACTAAGAGCTCAAACTTATTGGTACCAAAATAAAGCACTAAGGCCATTAAAGCCGCTCGATTCTCTTTTGCCGGTGAATCAGTTATTGCGGCTAAATTACGTTGTTTTACTAAACCAAAAGTAAAACCAACATATTGAGCAAACGAAAGTTTAAGCGTTTTTGACTGCTCAATCGTGTCAACAAGGCTTTGATAGTAAAACCGTATTACCTCAACATCACCATATAAGGCAAGTTGATCACGTAAAGCAAAAAGACTATTTTTATTGCTTAATGGCTCATTTTTTAAATCATCTGAAAGTACAATATCTACAGAAATTTTCTCTGCACTAATATCAACACTTTTGATCATACTTAATAGCGTGCTGCCAAATTCTTCTTTTACATATAGGTTAGTAAACCATTCAGCCAATTTAAGTAATCCATTACCCGGTAGCGCAACATTACCAATATAAACGGTGCCCAAATCAAGACCTTCCTTTGAAGAAACAAGCATCATCTCCACATTAAGGTATTTTATAAGCTTGGGTAAAGGCAAGGCTATAGAAAAGTTAATTAAAGCACTGTCTTTAAATAAAACTACATCAGAGCTTAGTTGTGGAATGGCTCGGTGACCAAAAGCACTGAGTCCATGAAGTTCAGCCTGAGTAGCTTGCAATTTAATCGGTTGCTGATCACTCTTTAAGGACTGAATTAAACGCTGAGCAATACGTTTATTTTCTGTCGCCGAATTAGCATCAATTTGATGTGTTCTTTGCAACTGCGGCGTTGACTGTAAAGCCATAAAAATGACAATGATAGCAAAGCAAAACAGTGAAACGAACAAGAGTAAAATTCTTTTTAACCAAAGCTTCAAAAGTAAACCTTCATTGTACACAATATTATTGAGCTATATTCTGATTGCCTTACCGGTAAAAGTATAGTGATAAATACCACTATTTTATCTAATTAACTGATCAGCAATCACAAATATCCCAATAAATTTTCCGATCGTATAATCTCGCTAAGCGAATATTAAGCGCCTTAAACGTTGTTAAATTCTTATCATGGGGTTTAAAACATTGCCAAATAAATTGGTGACAGTTATTTTCTATCATATGATAATCTCGGTATTGAAAAATTTGTTGCTGAGCACGTTGCGCGGCAAGTTCACTGGCAAAAGGTTTTGCTGTTGAATCACAAGCAATAAAAATATGCTTTCCTGAGCGCTCCTTAGTAAAGCGTTGCACCGAAATAGCTTTAATTAAACCATTACCATCGAGTTCAACAATGGTATTATCACCAACCCAAATAGCGGTGTGATCAAGTATACCGCCAACGCCACAACAAACAATTGCGCCAATTTCTGGTTTCACTTTTTCCGTAGTAGTAAACAAATCGGTTGGATACTGGACAACCGGAGATTCATGTTCATTAAACCGACCAAGACATTGTGCATCACGATAATAAAAGCGTTTTCTTTGCTGTTTCTTAAGGTCATCGGCTAACTCTTTTACCGCGAATGCTGATATTGCAGCAGCCCCTAACCATAATAAAGGTAATGGCATTATTGACCTCCGTGCTTAAATTTCACTCAATTAATAACAAGATGACGCTTTTATTTCATTAATGCTATAAAAAATTTGCAAGTAACTGTTTCAAAGCGGTTGATTATTAGTAACAATGAGGAATATATCATCAACCACAATATTAAAAATATTCTATGAGACACCGCTAATGAAAAACATCAAAAAATCATCAAAATTGAATAATGTTTGTTATGAAATTAGAGGACAAATCGCCGCCGAAGCCCGAAAATTAGAAGATGAAGGCCATAAAATATTAAAGCTTAATATCGGTAACCCTGCCCCGTTTGGTTTTGCTGCTCCCGATGATATTCTAAAAGATGTTATTCGCAACCTACCGACAGCTCAAGGGTATTGCGAATCTAAAGGTATTTATTCGGCACGTGTTGCCGTGATGCAGTATTTTCAGCAACAAGGTATATTAGATGTTAGCGTTGAAGATATTTTTATCGGTAATGGTGTCAGTGAATTAATTGTGATGGCGATGCAAGCGTTATTAAATAATGACGATGAAGTCTTGATACCCGCACCCGATTACCCCTTGTGGACAGCATCCGTAGCGCTATCGGGTGGTAAAGCTATTCATTATCGCTGTGACGAAGAAAACCAATGGTTTCCTGACTTAGTAGATATGGCGAACAAGATCACTGATAAAACCAAAGCTATTGTGCTCATTAACCCCAATAATCCAACGGGCGCTGTTTACAGTGAAGCGCTGTTAAAGGGCATCATTGAACTAGCACGTAAGTACGACTTAATTATTTTTAGTGACGAAATTTATGACAAAATCTTGTACGATCAAGCTACCCATATACCTACCGCGAGTTTGGCACAAGATGTCTTAATTATTACCATGGGCGGTTTATCAAAAAATTACCGTATCGCTGGCTTTCGTGCTGGCTGGATGGTAATTAGTGGTCCTAAATTCCATGCTGAAGATTACTTAGAAGGCTTGAATATTCTTGCTTCGATGCGTTTATGTGCCAACGTCCCTTGTCAACATGCTATTCAAACAGCATTAGGTGGTTATCAAAGTATTAATGAATTGATAAAGGATGATGGCCGTTTAATCAAGCAGCGAAATCTAGCGCATAAAATGATCAACGAAATTGATGGTTTATCTTGTAACCCTGCGATGGGGGCCTTGTATTTGTTTGTTAAAGTTGACCAAGAAAAATTTAATATTCTTGATGATGAAAAAATGATTTTAGATTTACTCAGACAAGAAAAAATTCTTTTGGTCCATGGCGGTGCGTTTAACATTCAGGAGAAAAATTATTTTCGTTTGGTTTTTCTCCCCCATGTTGACGAATTAGTGCCAGCAATGACCAAACTTAAGAATTTTTTCAGTACCTATAGCCAATAACTACTTATATAAGGGAAATAATCATGCAGAGTACTTTTTTAGCTTGGATGTTCAGAATGCCGTTAATCAAACGTTGGGCGCTAATGTTTTGTGTGAAGCCAGAAAACGTTGCCGAGCACTCACATCAAGTTGCGATTGTCGCTCACTTGCTAGCGGTCATTAAAAATAAGAAATTTGGAGGTAACATCAATGCTGACCGTGTTGCCACTATCGCTTTATATCATGAGGCAAGTGAAACTCGCTACGGAGATATTGTTAGTCCAACTAAATATGCTAACAAAGAAATTGCAAGAGAATTCAAGAAGATAGAGTACTTAGCAGAAAAAGAATGTTTAGCGTCTTTACCTGAAGAGTTTCAAGAACTTTTTTCGGATATTATTGTTCAAGATAACGTTGAAATCCATTATAAAGCGATAGTAAAAGCAGCGGACATTTTAGTTGCTTATATCAAAGCACTCGATGAGCTCAATCACCACAACCCTGAATTTTTACACGTTAAAGAGCGCTTAGAAATAAAACTAGATGGCTTAAAAAAAGAAATGCCTGAAGTTGAATATTTTATGGATATATTCCTTGAAGCTTGTTCAGCTACCGTCGATAAAATTAGCCAAAATTAAGTTTATGTTAACTTCAAAGTAGAACATTAATAAAAATGTTCTACTCTTCCACTAATTGACAACAATAACCTCGGCTGCTTATACAGTTTTACAATGGAGATTCACCTGGATTCAACACTCTAATTTGGCAAAACTCATCATAGTTTTCTATAAACACATAAATCATTTTTGCTTCAAACTTTTTGCCGCTTTGTTCAATTAAGAAAGCTTTTATCTCGGTATCAGACCATTTATCTTTATAACAACTTTCAGAGCCCAAGGTATCGAAAACATCGGCAATAGCCATAATACGTGCTTCAAGCGGTATTTCTTCACCACTTAAGCCATCGGGATAACCACTGCCATCCCAATTTTCATGATGATAACGTGCTAACCTTGCACCTAACTTTGAAACACTCGTTTTAGATTTTGATAATAATTGAAACCCTGCGTCGGCATGAGTTTTCATAATTTCCCATTCGTTGTTATCAAGCTTGCCCGGTTTATGAAGTAAATTAACGGGAATAACCACCTTACCAATATCGTGCAGTGGTGCAGCTAAGCGAATAGCATTAATAAAGGCCTCACTTAGTTGTAATTTTTTCGCTAACAGTTCACAAATAAGTGCAACTCGATGAACGTGAGCCCCAGTATCTTTACTACGCGTTTCAATCGCTTCTCCAACGATATAGAGCAGTTCTTTCTGAGTTTTTTCTAGCTCATGTTGTTTAGATAAACTATCAAGGATAAGGGCAATATTAGTGGCAAATAACTCGGCTAAACTGGCTTTAAAATGCTCTGCGTCATCTTCGAATTCAATATAAAGTACCGAGACTGAATTCCCTGATGTTTCATAATATCCAACAAATATCTCATCAGTGAAATAATGCTTTTTATTTTCGAACGCTTTCTGGATTAAATGTTTAACATCACTAGAAATATCTGACGCTTCAAGACTATCTGACTCACTCACATACTTACCGGTACAGGCAATAATCAGATTTGAACTAGTTTCATCATATTCTAATTGGCTTCGGGCAATATAAAGCGCAGAACTGTCAACATCCATTAAGGTCAGTAAGTGTTCTAAAGCAGCAGAGCCAAAAGGCTTGAATTGATTGATTTTCAAAAGATCATGAGTGGCTTTTATTAACTGTTTAAAAGCATCTAAACTACGCTGTATCGTCATTATGTCACGGTAAGCGCGAATACTTGCGTAGACAGTTGTAGTCATTTTACCGGCAGTAAAATCAGTTTTTTCTTTGTAGTCATTAATATCAAATTCTTTAATCACTTTAGCTTCAGGAGCTGAACCCGCCTGACCCGTTCTTAGAATAAGACGTATTGCTTGGTTTTTTAAGGTATTACGGATCCATTCAACAAGCTCTAAGCCTGCATGATCAGTTTCCATAACAACATCAACAAAGGCCATGCAAAAGGTATCATCTTTTAATAATATCTCACGTGCTTCAATAGAAGAATAAGCCGAAACAATTTCCAAGCTTCTGTGTTCAATAGTAGCATCCGCTAAAACCAGTCGAGTGACTTGATGCACAGATTCATCATCATCAATGACAAGTATCCGCCAGACCTTGTGCTTCTTTGGTTTTGACGTTAAGGACTCGCCTGCAGATTCTTCTTTAAAGAGAAAGTTTGACATTATTAATTCGTATTATTGTTATAGTTAACCCTAAGTGTAATAAATATATAGAATATTTTCTGCTATTTATGTAAATAATTGGTAAATATAATAAATAAAGCCTTAAAATAATGCGCAATATAAACTAAAACACCTATAGACAAAGCAAAGTGGCTATTCTTCACTGATAAACTTTCACTAAAAAAACACAACTAATAATCATAGATGGCAAGAGATTTTTCCGTGAAGTTTGTTGAGGCGTGTTTTTTTTGTGTCTGCGAGAAGAGCCTTTTTTTCAACGGCTCAACTGGACCTGAATTTACTGTAATTTGGTTGAAGCTTTTTTGAAAACTTTTGGATTTTTAAGATACTGAAGTGGTGAAGTAAAATCGGTCACAGTTTTGTAGTTTAGCCAATACTTTCACTCTGACTCATTTGGGCTTGGTCTCAGTATCATTCTCAGTTATATTATGGCTACATTTACGATTATTTAATGAATTTTTTATGAATATTCGCTCTAAACTAACGTTGAGCTTTGCTGCTACAGTTATTTTACCAATTATTGCTATTGCAATTGTCAGTATATCAATGACAATTTCTAAATCTTCAACAAGCTTTGTGGAACGCACTCACGATGAGTTAAGGCAGGTAGACAACGGCTTTCAACTGTTCTTTCAACAGATCAAAGCTAACGTAAAATTTTTAGCTCAAAATAAATTGACAACCCAACTTCCTGATAATACTCATACTTATATTGACTCTGAACATATGATGGAGCCAAAAAATGATTCTGTCGAAGAATTAAATTTATATAAGCTATATGAAGATTTTGGTTCATCACACCCTGATTTACTATACGTATACACAGGTACCAAAGAAGGTGGCTTTGTTCAATATCCATTAGAGGTGCTTGGAGGTTATGATCCAAGACAACGTCCTTGGTACAAACAGGCGCTAGCCTCTCCCAACGCTCCAATTATTACTGAAGCATATCAAGATGTCATAGGAAAACCTGTAGTAACTTCTGCATTAGTGGTCAAAAATAAGCAAGGCGACATTATAGGTGTACAAGGTCTAGATGTTACCCTTTCAACATTAACGGATATATTAAGTAATACAAAACTAGGTGAAAGCGGCTATCTCATTCTTATTGATGAGTCAGGAACCGTATTAGCTGATGCCAAAACACCAGAGAATAACTTCAAAAATATTAAAGATCTTTCATCATCATCATTATTTTCCATATTACAAAAAAGTCCAAATCAAGATCATTTTTCTACCGAGCATTTAGGTGAAGATGTTGACGTTGCCAGTTATTATTCAAAAGAACTAAAGTGGCGTTTTGTTGGCGTCATCCATAGCGATGAAATTTTGGCGCCTGCATATAATCTGAGTCAGACCATTACCGTGATTGCCTTTATCATGGTGACATTATTTATTGCCATAGGATTTTGGTTAGCCAATCGTATTGTTCAACCCATTAACCGTGTGGCTGAAGGTTTACGTGATATTGCACAAGGTGATGGAAATTTAACTAAGCGACTAGAGATTATTGGTCAAGATGAAGTCAGTGAATTGGCTCAATGGTTTAATCAATTCTTAGACTCGATTCATCAGCTTGTTGTTGATATTAAAACCTGTGCATCAACATTAAATGTGGTGGCTAATCAATCGGGTATACAAATCGCTGATGTAAAATCAGTCAGCCATAAACAAGAACAATCAATAAATAATGTCAATAACCTTATCGCAACGATGACAGATATCGCACATCAAACATCAAACGACTGCCAAGAAAGTTCGACGACTATTATGAAAACTGAAGAGTACTCAAAAAAAGGTATTTCGTTAATTTCTGTCACGGTAAGTGAAGTGAGTTCGTTAAATCAATCGTTAAGTGAATCATCTCAATCGATGAAGTCACTTGAACTAGAAAGTGAGAATATTACTAAAATATTAGATGTTATCAGAAGCATTGCTGAACAAACCAATCTGTTAGCACTTAATGCGGCTATTGAAGCGGCAAGAGCGGGTGAGCAAGGGCGAGGCTTTGCTGTGGTCGCAGATGAAGTGAGAACATTAGCGCAACGCTCGCGAGGCGCTACCGAAGAAATTGATGCTGTATTAATGAACTTGCTAGATAAAACACGTGTTGTTTCTCAACAAATGGGCGTGAATGTCGAACAATCGAAACAGGCTATCGATAAAATTGAACAAGCGAATCAATCATTTAACCAAATCAGTACTTTGGTTGGACAAATGAAAGAAAATATCTCGCGTATTACTCAAGCCGCAGATCAACAGTGCAGTTCATCGGACTTGATCAATGACGATATTAGTGGCATCAATCAATCTGCAAAAGGTATTGTTAATACTGCTGATACATTGGCCGACGGATCGAATGACTTACTTGTTTTATCCAAAGATTTAACAAATTTAGTCGGTCGCTTTAAAGTCAATAATTAACACCAATATTAGTATTAAATAACGAAGCACTATATTTTAACTATTTATTACCAACCTGTAACAGATTTTGTTACAGGCTCTAGCCCACTTGTTTGCCCTACTTAAACACCTTATTATTGCTTAGTAAAGATTATAAGTAATGCGCCCCATAGACCAAAAATACTGGTGAGCGCATTTAATAAACTTTCCTTAGTAACCTAACGCCTTATTAGTGTGTATTTCGATTTAAACTGTCGACATATCGAGCTGATTAATTCACACACAAAACTTTATATAATAGATTTAGTAAGTGGCCAGCAAGCTTATCTGTTTTGAGTGTCTTTTATGAATAAAAGTAACAGGCTATGTGTTATTCGATCCCAAAAATGGCACGTTATGCACATACTCCAAACAGTATAAACCGATAAAAAACAAATGGTTGAAGATTTAATTGAGATAAACGCGTCTAAATTCCTATGTTACATAAACGTACCAAATTTATCATTAAGTTATTAATTTAGCAGCAAAATAGATTCATTAGAAAATATAGGAAAAATTTTTTATGTTCATTTACGTAAATCACACTAAAAAGACCTTGGCAGTAGTACATAAAAATGGTCGGTAAATTAATTATCTAAGGCTCACTAATGCCACTTTCCTAACTGTAAAAAACTATTAGACTTGAAGATGTTTATTTCCGCTATAGCGCACCAAGGTGGCATTAGCACCAACAAATATTAGTGCTAAAAACTAAACTGATTGGGAATTTGGTTTAACCCTCACTTATGCCACTTTTCAGAAATACATATAAGCGGGCTCTAAACTAGGGCATCTTAGCGCATGTTAATTAGTGGGAGCCGTACGTTAATTATTTGCTAATTCGAAAAATTTTCCAACGTACAGAAATAAAAAAACCTGCGGGCTAGCAGGCTTTTTTGTAGGCTATATTTACGTTTTCTTACGGCGTGACAGTCTAAGACCAGCAAGCCCTAGCCCTAATATAACAAGCGTGGTCGGTTCTGTCACTGGCACTGTGTCCGATATTAGTTCAAGTGTTACGTAGCCATTACCACGGTGTCCAGTGCCTCCAACAGGGGTCAATTCACTGGGTTGTAAAGCGACATTAGTGCTAAAAAAAGAGCCGCCACCGCCACCGCCATAAAATCTTGAGGAACCGGCGCCACCACTATAACCGCCACCGCCACCGCCACCATTGTAACCGCTGCCGCCGCCACCGAATCCGCCTCTCCCGTTCGGATAATAGTTCGTGCCGCCTGCAAGCCCATTAAGGAAGGACTGTCCACCACCGACACCGCCGCCACCACCGTTACCCCCGTTCGTGAAGAAGCCACCACCACCAGCTGCGTTCCTTCGTGGAGATTTGTTTTTACGGCAGTTAGCACCTTCACCTCCATTGCCATTTACTCCGCCAACACTGTAGTCAGCATCCTGAAAACACCTACCTCCTGAATCACCGGAGGTGCCTAAATTCGCATCTTGGCCCACTCCATAGTCTTGGCTGTAGTTACCTCCACCTCCACCTCCACCGATAACTAAAGAATCAAAAGTGGGGCCTGAATTTAAAGTAACAAAACTGCCACCACCGCCGCCGCCAGAATAATTACCATCGCCGCCGGAATGATTACCATTTATACCTTTTCCACCAACAGCAATGGAGAGCATCTGCCCTGTAGTTAGAAACAGACTGCCTCCTTTAATTGCTCCAGCCCCCCCTTGTTGGTATCTGCTCTTTCCCCCGCTTGCTCCTGCCGCGAATATCTCGTAGGTACCTGTTGTGTTGACTGTATACTGAACAATCTGTCCTTCGTAATCGAAGGAGATTAGTCCTGCTAGTGCTGATTGGCTACTAAGAGTGAAGGCGATGCCAGCCAGCATGGAGCTTAAAAATTTCGTTTTCATTTGATATTCCTTTTTATTCCTTCAAAACACTGTTATTCAAGGAAAATGCTAAAAAGTGAAACGTCATCACTTGTGATATGTGACCAAAAGCAAAACACATACCAACACATTAATATACTTAAAATTCAAGGGCATATAAAAAGCACTGATATAAGTCAGTTAGAAGTGTAAAATAACCAGACACTAAAAAAGTTTTTTATTTTTTCATCGGCTATGCTCCCATGGAGCCTCTGGTAGTCGGTTCATTGGCTAACTTTCGGTTTGGCAGCCATGATGACAACCCCATTTCATCGACCAAAACCTAAATCGCCTGCGCTAACCGAGCAGCAAGTTAAGAAAATTTTTTAATACCAGCAAAATAAAGACTAAACACTATATTTGATTAACCAACTGGAACAGCTTTGGTCGTCATATATGAATGCCCTCACTTTTACAAACTTGATTAAACGTCACAGCAGGAGATTAGTTAGGAAGTGTTATCGCAGTAAATATTATGAAAAAACTTTAGTTAATATACCTAAATATACGTTCAGCAACATGACCTTTAACGGACTGTCCCCCCCTAAACTATCAAATAATTAATTCCGCTTAGCGCACATCCTAAATTCTATGACGCAATGAGCCCCCATAGTGAAATCGAACATCTCTCATTAAGCCAACCATAATAATTTGTTTGTTTTTTCAACAATAAACTACACTTAAATCACCCCTGTTAAGTGTGGTGATTGTTATGCCTAAGCCTCGTTCACATCAAATTATTTTATCTGATACGCCGTATTAACCACCATTAAGCCACCCATAATAACTTGTTTGTTTTTTCAACAATAAACTACACTTAATTTACCCTCTTATAAGTGTGGTGATTTTTATGCCCAAGCCTCGTTCACAACAAATCAGTTTATCTGATACAC
>NZ_JACGUS010000107.1:0-19281 GCF_014076785.1 Colwellia sp. MB3u-55 | reverse complement strand
CAGAGGAGCCATCATTCAATCGAACTATCGTATAAAAAGGCTTTAGTTGCTGCTAAAGCTTGGGCCTCACTTTACCTAAACGGGTTTTAAAAGAATAATAAAGATGGGTGTATTATCCATACAAGTCATTTAAAAGGACAAATAACAGCTGGCTGTTGTTCGTTCCTCACACATTTTAGCCAGCTATTATTAGCCTCTTAATGAGGCGTTAGGCAACTAGGAAATCAATTGTGAATCTCAGAACTCAAATCGCGAAAGAGCATGACAAAAAGTATTTCTTCGATTTGTATTCCGATTCTATGAAAACTCATATTGAAACTCTTTGGGGATGGGATCAAGATTGGCAAATTAGTGATTCTGAAGATCGTTGGAATTTAAGCGTAAACTATATACTTTTTAACGCAGAAAAAAGAATTGGCTATTTCCAAGTGACAGAAGAGAAAGATGGAGCTTATATCATGATGTTTATTATCGATGAAAAATTCCGCTCTAAAGGTGTTGGCAGTCACGCCTTAACCATACTTAGAAAGTTACTCTTAAATAAGTCATTATCATTGCGTGTTTTTAAAACAAATAATAGAGCACTATCATTTTATAAGGCCAATGGATTTTCAATAATTGAACAAGAAGACAAGTTTTATATAATGCATCAAAGAGTTGCCTAACAAGCCACTCAAGCAGGACAAATAACAGTTGGCTTTGTTCGCTTCGCTCTCTATTATAGCCAACTATCATTTGCCTCTTAGTGGGGCGTTAGGTAAGCAAATGGATATTGTAGAAAAATTTAGAGTTCAGAGTAAAAAAAGAATTATCAATACTGTGTTAGCTTTGATGTTTTGGATACCAGCTTTAGCAATCAGTTATTATGACTTAACTTTTAGTTTTATCCCTATGCGAATGGATTACTTTGATCTTATTTTAAAAGCTTTAGGTTTGGTTTTTATCGTGTTGGCATATCGGAATTCTCTTTGTCCAAAATGTGACAGTATTGCTGGTAATGGTTGGGCTGTCGATGAATGCAAAAGTTGCGGTGTAAAGCTTACCTAACAAGCTGTTAAACAAGGACAAAAAACAGTTGGCTGTTTTCGTTCCTCAACATTTTAGCCAACAATTTTTTGCCTGTTAACAGGGCGTTAGGTATTAAGGAGCACCATGGAAAAGTATTTCCTAAACAATATTATAAACAAAGCCAGTAAAGCGGTAGGTCACTTAATAGAAATTTGTCTGTTTTTGGTAGTTGTATCTTTAGCAATAGGATCAATTACTGAAATATCTGCAAGAGATAGTTTTCTGTCGACAGTTAAAAATGAAATCAATTTTAAAAATGAAATTGCAGCCCAAAGCACAATTAAGGAAGGTAAAGAATTAACAAACCAAGACCTGCAAATGCTTAAAAATGACATTTCATATTTTAAAAGTCTAGTATCACGAGTTGAAGCCTTAATATCTTTAGGTGCAGAAAGAAAAAGTCAGACGTTAATTAATATTAGAGAAAATTTTGAACGCATTGCTTACAAGGACGAAGAGCTTATTGCGACATCAATTTTATTTTACTTTCAGCGAAATTTGTCTCATTTAAGTTCGGACTACTTGTTGGCTATTGCTATCATGACCTGTGGAGCTATTGGAGGATCCATAGGGGCAATGAGAAATACATCTGGTTTTTATTGGAGGAGCATATTATTTGGATTATCCTCAGGTTTTGTTGTTTTTCTAGCAATAAAAGGAGGTAAAAGTGTTTTCCTTATGCAGATGCAAGGGCAAACAATACAATTCAACCCCTTTAGTAGTGGTTTTCTAGGATTTATTTCTGGGCTATTTACCGAAAAGGTATTTGATTTCTTGAGTACAGTGACTGATTCAGTATTTAAAAAATTAAAAAAAGTATTTGAAGAGTAATAATACCTAACAAGAACTTCAAACGGAAAAAATACAGTTGGCTGTTTTCACTCCGTTCAACATTTTAGCCAACTATTTTTTTCCGCTTAAGTAGGCGTTATGCGGCATTGCGAATTCGATTAAATGTAATTGTGGTAATTGCCTTCTCTTTATCTTGGTTATTTACGCGTAATTAAATCTATTTAAGTTTTTTGGTTAAATAGTTTTTCGCCAAAGTAGGTAAGTGGTAAATTCACTTATCATTAGTGGCTCAAAATTCACGGTTTAGTGTGTCGCAATGCTGTGATTTTTTTAAATGTGCATTTTATGTCGCTAATATTTATATAAATTGTGCTGTTTTTGGTAATGTAAAAATCGCATAACAAGGCATTCAAACGGACAAAAAACAGTTGGCTGTTTTCACTTCGTTCAACATTTTAGCCAACAATTTTTTGCCGCTTAATGTGGCGTTAGCAGTATAGCTACTGGAGTAAATATGGATATCGCATCAATAACATCTGCTTATAGTGGACTGAAAATAGCTAAAGATATATTTATCGGTTTTACAGACCTTAAAATAGAGGCTGATTCCATTGGCAAAATCAATGAAGCTGTGAAAAAGGTCGGTGATGCACAAGATGCTTTATTTCAATTAAGAGAAGAATTATTTCGCTTACAAGAAGACAATAACTCCTTGAAAAGTACAATTAAGGAGTTCAATTCTTGGGAAGATAAACTAGCAGAGTATGAGTTAGTTAAAACAAGCGGTGAAGCGGTTGTCTATAAATTCAAAGCTGACCCAGAGCACTTTATTTGCCCTAGTTGTGTTGCAAATAAATCAATACAAATACTGCAAGATAATAAAACAATGAGTGGTACATTCAGGTGTGTAAGTTGTAATGGAAGTTACCCCATAAAAAAAGAAGAAAAATTTAAACAAATACAATTTGACAGTCCGTGGCCATAAATACTGCTAACAAGCTGTTAAAGCGGGACAAATTACAGTTGGCTGTTTCGCTCCGCTCACATTATAGCCAACTACAATTTGCCCCTTAACAGGGCGATAACTTCGTAATCCCTTAAATATCACTATGAACCACAATGAACAATAACGTCACTTATCTAACTGATATTAAACATTAATATTTAATTGCTTTTGTTTGTTATTGTTCTTGATTGTTCGTTGTAGCATAATGATGTTGCTACAAATAAGCTACAAGGATGATTACTATATGCCAATTAAAAGCAAGATAACCGTAACCAATATCAAAAATCTAGTACCTTCGGATAAACGCTTAAATGATACTGATATTTCTGGCTTTCATGCCCGTATAACCCCATTAGGTTTGATCACTTATTACCTGTTTTATCGCTTAAACGGAAAACAGGTTAATTACCGATTAGGTGTTGATGGTCAAATGACACCTGCTCAAGCAAGAGACTTAGCAAAAAGTAAAATTGCCGACGTTACTCAAGGTGTAGATGTTCAAGCGTTAAGGAAACAAGAACGTACTAGTACCAAATATTCCAAACTCTCTTCACTTCAATACTTCTTAGATGAAAAGTACACACCTTGGCTTAAATCACGCAATCCTAAAACAGCCGAAAAAACAGTGAAAGCGTTTAAATCATCATTTCCTAAGTTGATGGACTTTCAATTATCCGATATTAACGCGTGGGAGATCGAGAAATGGAGAAATAAGCGTTTAGCTGATGGTGTTAAGCCTGCAACAACTAATCGTCAAATAAACACGATTAAGGGCTGTTTAAGTCGAGCGGTTGAATGGGGTGTTATTGATAGTCATGATTTACGTAAGGTTAAAACACTAACCGTTGATAACTCAAAAGTACGTTACTTGTCTAAAGATGAGGAAAGTAGGTTACGTGAAAGCCTTAAAGCATGTGATACAGCGTTTTTAGAAGTCATCGTTTTACTCGCAATGAATACAGGCATGCGCAAAGGGGAGTTATTATCTCTACAATGGCATGATATTAACTTTGATAATAAAATACTGACAGTAGATTTTCAAAACGCTAAGTCTGGTAATACCCGTCATTTACCGCTCAATACAGAGGCGTTTAATCAGCTTATCCATTGGCAAAAACTATCAGGTAGCGAAGGTTATGTTTTTAAAGGTAGGAACAATGAACCTTTAAAAGACTTTCCGTCTCTTTGGGCTGAAATATTAGATGAAGCCAACATCACTCATTTTCGTTTTCATGATTTACGTCATCACTTTGCCAGTAAGTTAGTCATGGCAAGTGTTGATTTAAATACCGTGCGTGAGTTATTAGGTCATAGTGATTTAAAAATGACATTAAGATATGCGCATTTAGCGCCTGAGCATAAAGCGGCGGCGGTTAACTTGATTGGCTAATGATCACAAAGTGCGCTAAGCGGAATAAAATTAATTATTTTCTCGTATGTCCGCTTTGTGATCCGATAGTAGATGATGTGTAAGTAATGACATAAGATTACAAGTCAATTATTAGGTGGTGAATATGTGTCGTTCTTGATGGTTTTTGACGATGTAGAAAGAGTGAGTCACAACAATTAATTACACTACTGAAATGGCTGTTTTGGGAGCTTTAAGCTTCATTTTTTTCAATAATTTATCTATAGCTTTAAGTGGCATTAAGTTAGCTAATGCTCTTTTTATTATAAAACCAACAATTTAATGATTTTATTCTGTCTGGTTATTTTACAGTTAATATATGGATGTTCACTCTGCGCTTTATATCATACTGAAATAATTAGGTAATATTTACTTGGTGTGTTTCTTGCTTTGCAGAATATAACATTAAGTGATGACCTTTCACTTTTAGCAATTACCTTCGAATACTGTTGCGAAGGGATTAAAAGGAATATCAAATGAAATTTAAGTTTTTAAATACCAGTTTAGTAAGTTTAATACTGTCTGCTAGTTGTTTAGTTAATATCAGCCATGCTGGACTTATCACACTAGGTGATTCACTTTCTGGTGGCGGTGTAGATGGTTGGCAAGCCATTATGGTAATCAATGAAAATGATGCTTACACAAATACTTCAGGTACTACTGAACTTGTAACGCTTAGTAATTTCAACTTCACTGTTGGCAATTATCGTGGTCAGGTAACACCTTTTGTCGTAAAAATTAATAATGCGACAACCAATGACTTTACTCTTATGGCCATTGGTGACACACGGTATTCAGGTTTAGATTATTTTGGCTTAGGTGATGTTAGTTTCGGTTTTTCTGCAGCATTGAACCAATTTAGCTTGGCTGCTGGTGAGACCATCACTTCTGGTTTTCTTGATGCAGATGCTAATGGTGTTAGTTCTGGTAGCGTAATCCCTTTTATAGGTGGAGACTCTTTATTTCTTACTGGAGGAAGTGCTAACTCACAATCAGGTAACTTAAGCCAAGGTGTTGGTAATTCTCCAACATTTGGTGCATCTACTTTTAATAATGGCTTAGGTCGTGATTATAGCTATAATATCACCGCAGAAATTAGTTCGGTGCCAGAACCTACAACACTTGCTATTTTTGCATTAGGAATGATCGGTTTAGCATCACGTCGATTGAAGAAAAAATCTTAATTTTTCATTAAACTTTTATTCTATAAAACATCAATTGTAATGATTGATGTTTTTTTGTTTCTGATTTCTGGTTATTTCATTATTTAAACTAGTGCTATTTTTTAAAAAACGTCAGCTTTATAATACAAAGAAGTCATTAAAATGTAGAACTGATGCCTCAACTTTATGTCTCGAAAGTGGCATTAGTTAGCTTTCTGCTAAAGTAATAATTCTTTACGCCATAATTAGTTAATACCCACAAATCAATAATATAATGATGATTAATCTATACATATCTGATATTTTCTAAGAAGTTATAAATATATTTACTCGTTTTACCTATTGAAAATGGAAGTCTATATGTTAGAAAAGGAATACTATCGGTTAAGTGAGTTATCTCGACACTCAAAAATAAGCCTTGAAGATTATCAATACTTTATCGAAAACTATAAAGAAACATTATATTTTCGTTTACATGATCAACCCATTGTTATTGTTGAGCAGTTCTCCAAAAGGGAATTAACAGAGTTCAACGAAGACTCAGATAACCTCTTTCAAGAACTAACAGAATTAACCTCTATCCTTGATGAAGAAGAAACTCAATATCAGGGGGTATGTGTTGGTCACTATTCAGGGTTAGCACGTTTATCAAGACAAGATAAAAAGACCCTTTTAAGGGAAGGAGCTGTTCGATGTTTCCATGTAAGAATCGATGACATTAAATGTTTGAAACGTGAAAATAAGGCTTACCCATTTTCCACAACCTTACCAAACAAATATCTTGTTCAATGGGGTGAGTTACATCCAGAATCGCAATATGGACTTGAATCTTTTTTACTTAATAAAGACAGTGGTCAACTCGATATTTGTATAAAAACAATCAATTTCGATGATTTATTAGTGCCCATTGGTATGGTGGAATATATTGAAAAGTGCTTCAAACCTCGTGAGGAAAAATCTCAAGAGGGGTTTCAAGCAGATATAAGCAATAAAGCCGTAACTAAAAATCGTTTTGATGACTTTCAAGAGTTGTTAATTGAAATACTAACTAAACACCCAGCGTACTCAAATAAAGGAGTATGGAAACTGCTAAAAAATGAATCTGAAGACTTTGGGGACTATAGGACATTTGACAAATATAACTTACTACAAGAAATGTCAGGTGATGATATTGAATGGGAAGATAAAAAAGGTAAACCGAGAAAGTCTATAAGTGCTAAAGGATTGGCAAACAGACTTACATCAGCAAGGAAACTGATAAATAATAACTAATTTTCCGCTTTAAGCTCATCCTATTCCACTTTAAGCTCATCCTAAAAAAAACGGTCGGTATAACTTTCCATGAACTTAAACGTACATGGAGGCAATTATGCCTACAACACAAAACAAACGCGCATTATCAGAAATAGAAACCGCCGAATATATCGGTATGAGTCGTTCCTTCTTACGTCAATCACGTATGGAAGGAAACCGCGAAAATAGAACCCCAGCTCCACCCTTTATTAAAATTGGTCGCGCCGTTCGTTATATAAAAGACGATTTGGATAATTGGCTAAACAGTTTTTATCGAATGGAACATTTAGGGCAAAAGCCTGTGGGAGATTCCCATGCCTAAATTAAGCAAAGAGCAGTTTAGGTTACTGCTATGGTTAACCTTACCGTCTAGTTTTTTTGAAGTCACAAGTGACCATCATTTACATGATGTTCTTTATAATGGTTTGCATAACTATAAGGATGAGAAAGGGGAACGATATAAATTTGATATCAGAACCTTACAGGCATTAGCGGCAAATAAGCTTGTTGACTTTGATACGGTTTATTATTGTGGGCTGGAGTGGACGCGATACACGATAACGGATGCAGGAAAACTATTAACATTAAACATGACAGCAGATTGTTATGTTTAATAAATCTAAAATTGTATCTTGTATTGAAGGCGCTGTTGTTCATGAAGTAATAGCGCCTTATTTAACGGGGACAGATAAGCTCAATGATGACTTTTTGATCCAACGCTTATCTATGTTTTCATATTCAATACAAGCCATTATTTTGAAAAATGGTTTTGACCAAAAAACTGTTAAAGAACGCAATATTTATATACGTAAATCGACGGATGATTTGTACGCTTTATTACCGAAGAAATTGTTACACTTATTTTTTTCTCACGATAATAATATCCAGACGCTTGCTAAAGAATGTTCGACATATTGTAGAAAGGTTATTATTGACCCACAAAACGAAACCTTCTTAACGTTACAGCATGATAAAACCGTTAACGGAAAAAACAGAACAAATAAAGGCGATATAAGGACAAATCCGTTATCTAAAAATTCCGTTAACGAAAAGTCTCGCTCACTCAATTCCGTTAACGGAATTTCTACCCTATACAAAAACTTCACTCAAGAGGAGCGCAGTTTCGTATACGAATACCTTGCTCGTTATATAACGACATTCAACATTGAACCACCTAAGTCCACTAACATTATTAAAGTATCAGGTTGCTTAAAACGATTAGCGGATAACCGTTGGTGGTTAAGACGTATAAGAACAATGATAAATCAAGCAAATGAAAAAGCGGCGATATTGCTTAATCTCGTAAATAGTAAAAAACAAATTTACTCAAGTGATATCACCACAAAAAATCGCCTGACACAGATAGCGAGAAATGAACAACTATTAAGCTCACATTATATTATTAATGACGAAGGTCAGCGATTTTCCTTAAAAGAAATATCCGATATGAATGTTTCTAATCCAGAAGTGAAAAAAGCGGAGTTAATCAATCGTTGTAGAGGGTTTGAAGACTTATCGATGGAGTTCGGACATGACGGTTTATTTGTCACCATTACGTGCCCTTCAAAATTCCATCGTGCTTATTCAAAGTCAGGCGCTAAAAATCCTAAATGGGATGGTTCAATGCCAGATGAAGCTCAACGTTATTTAAATAAAGTTTGGTCGAGAATACGAGCCGAGCTAAAACGGAAAAACATTTCTATTTATGGCTTTAGGGTTGTAGAGCCTCAACACGACGGAACGCCTCATTGGCACTGTTTGTTTTTCACTGAGCCTAAAAATCTTAAAAGCCTTGAGAAAATTATTCGTTTCTATTCACTTCAAGAAGACGGAGATGAAAAAGGCGCATCAGAAAATCGTTGTGACTTTAAAAAAGTAGACCCAAAGAAAAATGCCACTGGATATATTATGAAGTACATCGTCAAGAATATTGACGGGAAAGGGCTTGTTAAAGACAAATTTGGTAATGACTCAATCACTACAGCGATACGTATTAATGCGTGGGCGTCGTGTTGGTGTATTCGTCAGTTTCAACAGATTGGCGGTGCCAGTGTATCTGTATGGCGTGAATTGAGACGATTAAAAGCCTCAATCTTCCCTGACTCAATTCTTGAGAAAGCACGTGTTGCAGCTGATACAAGTAATTGGAATGGCTATATCAAAGCGATGGGGGGAATATTCACCCCGACTAGAAATCATCCGATTAAATTGCATTATGATGTAAATATAAATTTTGATACGGGGGAATGCTCACAAAGTTATTATGACGGTGAACTTGTCACAAAAGTGAAAGGGTTAATCTTTGAAGGTAAAGCCTTCATCACGCGAACGATGTCATGGAGACTACAGCGGGTTTTATAATACCTTTACCCCTCTAAAGCTATGTTTAGGGCTTTAACTATATTTGTAATAAAATTTTACGTATAAATACCTTTCAAAAAGGGCTTTAGCTATCAAATAGGCTTTAGCTTCAATCAAAAAAATCAACGATAGAAATTTTTAGGCTTTAGTTAGTCGCCTGCCAGAATGGCAAAGATGCTTTTACTTGGAGTTCTGTAAATAACTGTACCATAACTAAATATAGTGATTAATTACTCATAAAGTTTATCTGTAAGTATCTGGAATTATGAGATATTATCAAACGATGAAGGTATTGTTTTTTTCTTAAAAACATAGTCAACTCTTAAAAGTATAGGGATAGTATAAAATGATTGAATTTAAAGGAACGCGCTGGTTTAAATGTGACTTTCATCTTCACACAACCAAAAGTAAATGTTTTCAAGACCAAACAGTAACTCCTGAACAATGGGTAGATAGAGCCATTGAGCAAGGGTTAGACTGTGTTGCGGTTACTGATCATAATTCAGGCTTAGGAGTTGATGAGATAAAAGAAGCAGCAAAAAATAAAGGATTGATTGTTTATCCTGGTGTTGAGATTACTTGTGATACAGGAAAAGTTCATTTATTAGTTATCTTTGATGTTGACAAAACAGCGGCTGATATAAGGGATTTCTTAGTTAGAGCTGAAATAGAGGCAAAACACTTTGGAGAACAAACAGGTTATACATTAAAAAGCGTGTTTGATATCGCAGAACTAGCTAAAGGTAAAGCTATAATAATTCCATCTCATATTGACTCTTTCAGTGGGTTAAGTAGTTTAAGCCTAAGTGCGTTAAATGATTTTTATGCTTTAGAGAATATTAACGGAGTACAAGTTGTACACGAGGAGTTCCTTGATACAACGTTAGATATTTCGAGTAATTCTGAATTAATAAAGAAGCTCAATACATTTTATGGAACCATCGGAACCGAAGAACTTAAAGCTCGGTACTCTACCGTGCAAAATGCGATAAAGAAAAATATTGCTATATTAACTTTCTCAGACAACCCTCATGCTCCTATGAGCCCTAAACATGGTCTTGCTGGAATCGGAGATAGTTATACATGGATAAAGATGAATGAAACTCCATCCCTAGAATCATTACGGCAGGCATTATTACTACCAGAGTATCGTGTAAAGAATAAAATCCAGAGCCCAAACCCACCTTATAAAAAACCAAGTATTTGGATAAAATCTATTTCAATATCAAATACTAAAATTACGGATCCCCAAACGCCTCTTAAGGTCGAATTCAGTCCACAATTAAATACAATTATAGGAGGAAGAGGCAGTGGTAAGTCTAGTGTGATCAGGTTTATAAGGGGTGTCTTTAACAAGTCTATTGATGAAAATGGTATTGAGTCACTTTTAAGTATAATTAATGACCAAAATGATTTTTATAAAATTGAAGGAGGCAGAACTAAAAAAGGTGTAATAGATAAAAATACTGTTATTGAAATCGAAATTATAAGAAATGAAGAGCGTTATCGGGTTACTGCTTCATCAATCATCAGCTCAAGTAATCAAAATATTAAAATTGAGAAGTTAGATGACTTAACTTCTATGTGGGTTATAAATAATGATGAAGGCTTTATTAACTTTTTTGAGTTCGAACAGTACTCACAAAAACAAATATATGAAATAGCTCAAGAGCCAAACGCTCTAAGAGAAAAAATAGATACAGCAATCGATGAAGTATCCACTATCAAAACTGAAAAAGATAAAATAAAAATAAATTTTTTGGCAAAGTCAGCTGAAATAAGAGCTATAGATCAATTGATCAAAGATAAAGGTGTAGTTGAAACCAAAATAAATGATTTGGATGAAAGTATTAAGAAGTTACAGAAAAGTGGTGTAGCTAAACTTATTGAAGATAAAGAAAAGTTCTTGAAAGAAAAGAAAAGCTTAGTTACTTTTAAGGAAAGTATCACCTCAAAAGAAGAACTCATTAATTCATTAATTGAAGACATGGTTATTACTGAAATTGATTATAGTGATTTTAGTGATGAACATAGTAAAATATTGAAACCATTATCAGACGGAATAATACAAAAATATACCGAGATAAAGGGTGAGCTAGAACAAATAAAAATATCTATGTTCACTAGCAATACTAATTATAACCAATTAGTTAAGGATTCAATGTGGAATACTGATTTTGCTGAAAATTTGAGTGAATTAGCGACAAAAAAACTAGAATTGGAAGCTGATGGTATTGAAGATATTTCTAATTATGAAAAATTGACAGATGAAAGAGAAATCCTTGTTGAACAACTTGTTTTGATTAAAGCCGGCATGAAAGAAAGACAACAATTTTTTAAAGAAAAAGATGTTCTTAAAGAACAATATTTAGATAAACGTAAGGAATTAACAACCTTAAGAGAGCAGTTCGTTAAATCTTTATCTGAAAATGATAATAAATTGAAAATATCTATTAACCAATTTCGAAATAAAAATGATTTTGAGAACAAGTTACGACAGATATTACAAAAACAGGGTACATACCAAGATGACATCAATATTCTGGTAGATATTTGTTTTAGAGGTAAGGTTGAAGATAAAATAAAAGAAGTAAAAAAAATATTTTTAGATATACGTCAAGATTCAGATGTAAATAAAGTTGTTTCTGGTGGGTTCATAAACATAATTAAGAACTTGAATGCAGAACAAATCGATGAAATAGAACTATTAATTCCTGAAGATGAAATTGAAATTAAATATAAACCAAATAATCAATCTCCGTTCAAATCACTTTCTACAGCTTCAGCAGGTCAGAAGACAACTGCAATTTTAACATTCCTACTTTCGTATGGGAAAAACCCGTTAATTTTAGATCAGCCAGAGGACGATTTGGATAACAAACTCGTATACGATTTGATAGTAGATAGGTTGAAAAAAGCCAAAGAAGAAAGGCAACTAATTGTTGTAACACATAATGCAAATATTCCAGTTAATGGAGATGCTGAGTATATTATTTCTATGAACAGCGAGACTAAAAAGCTAGGTGTCCTTCATTCTGGTACAGTTGAACAACAGGATATTAAAAAGGAAATATGTGATGTTATGGAAGGCAGTGAGAGTGCTTTCGAAATGAGATCAAGAAGATATAAGCAAGTGTAGCTCTCTTATGCAGTAAATAGCATAACTTTAGCAGATGCACTCACAGAGCAATAATATTAATAAGCTGTAATACAATCAAAACCTGAATTACAGTTTATTATTTGGTATTTATATAACAGTGTACCAATTAAATAGCTTACAATTAAGTGCTACATATGCGCTACATAAAAACAGCATGACACGCTAGTGCAGACCTTGTTTGTTGTTAATTAAGAGTTTTATTTAAATTAAAATGCCCTTAACAGGGCGTTATGTTGATTAGTCATGGAGTTGGTATTTGGATAGTCTTGTTGCAGAAATCATAGATTTAATTACTTTGGATACTATTTCAATTACAGACAAAGAGTATTTAATCAGACTAGTTGGTGAACTATTAGGTTCAAAAAAGGATTGGTTTATCTGTCTTCAACAAAACATAGTATTACCACAAGAAGTAGCTTCGGGAATTATGGGGCATATTTTCACTATCGATAATGGTCGCTTTAGTAATGGAACTGTAGTTAACTTTAACTGTGAAAGTAAATTGGCTAACCTGTTGATGTCATCAACATAACAAGGCGTTCAAACGGACAAAAAACAGTTGGCTGTTTCACTCCGTTCACAATTTTAGCCAACAATTTTTTGCCGCTTAACGTGGCGTTATATTTTACGGAGAGTTTGTGCGTAAATTCATAGGGAAATGGATATTAGCTTCGTTTGTTATGCCTATCGTAACAATAATCGCTACTACTCTTGGTTTTGGTATGTCACTTCAAAAGGTAATTTTATTCTTTTGGCCTAGCTCCATTTTCCTTATGTCGTTGGGCGCTAGAGAAAATCCAATATCAGATGTAATTTATGTTTGGTCAATGGCTGTTTTATCCAACGTTCTTCTATATATTATTGTTGGTAGTATAATTTATCTGGTTTTTTATAAACTTACTGAGTCAAAGTAAAATATAACAAGTCATTCAAGCAGGACAAAAAACAGTTGGTTTTTGCTCCTTCGTCGCTTATTTTTACCAACTATTTTTTGCCTCTTAATGAGGCGTTATGTTTAAAGGCAAGTATGGACGCTGAATTAAAGAAAAAAGTAGATGTAATCGTAGGTTTAAGTCGTCTTGGCGGTGGAGCACTAATAATTATTGGAAGTATATTAGTCTACGTTTTCTTTCAAGCAGCATTAGATCCAAATGCTGTAATTGAAATAAATGGCGTTCCAACCAAAGATGAGAGTTCTAAAATTATAGCGGCAATATTCAGTAGTTTTTTTCCTATTCTGGGTTTGTTTTTAGCTTTTATTCCAAGTAAACACCTTGATAAGTGGGTTGCAAAAATAGTTACTCGTTTAGAGTAAATTTAAACATAACAAGAAATTAAACAAGGACAAAAAACAGTTGGCTTTTTGTTCACTACGTTCACTTATTTTAGCCAACAATTTTTTGCCTGTTAATTAGGCGTTAGCTACTCAGGAGTGTTCCTATTAAGTTTACAATCTTATTATTTTTACTGTTCTCGTCATTTACTTTTGCAGGAAAAATATATGAACAATTTCCTAAAGAAATTAACAAAAATGAGAAATATGTATTTTATTCTCATGGACGTATTGTTGAAGGGGATAATTCAACACCAGTAAGTCCTAAATGGGGACGGTATGAATTTTTAAAAGTAAAAGAAGCTCTTTCAGATGATGGTTATAACCTGATAGCTTATCATCGTCCTAAAGATACAAACCCTAATGAATTTGCAAAAAAAATAGCAGGCAATGTTCATTTACTTATTGAAAAAGGTGTCAAACAAGAAAATATTACTTTGCTTGGTTTTTCAAAAGGAGGTGGGATCACTATATTGACGTCAAACTTATTGAAGCCTAAAAAAATAAATATAGTACTTTTAGCAAGTTGCTATGGTTTTATGAAAGGCAAAGCTAATTATAAAGTTTATGGCAGCATATACTCAGTTTATGAAACATCTGACACTGTAGGGTCTTGTCAGTTTTTAATTGACCAAAGTAAAAGTGTTGATGATTTTGAAGAAATCTCTATCAATACAGGTAAAGGGCACGGTGCTTTTTATAGGCCTATGAACGAATGGGTTATCCCTGTAAAAGAATGGATCAATCTAAAACGTAGCTAACAAGCACTTCAAACGGAACAAAAACAGTTGGTTAAGTTCCGCTTCGCTGCACATTATAACCAACTATTTTTGTCCGCTTAAGTGGGCGTTATATGCAAAAAGGAGTTTCGTATGAATATCAATGCAACAATTCTCGGCCAATTTATTTTCATATCAATGATCGTAATAACTGGCTTAAGTTTTTATCTCGGTAAACGTAAAACCCAAAATGTTAAAACAACAACCTTTATTGGTTTTTTATTGTCATTTATGCCGCCATTAGGTTTAATCTTTGTCGCAGTTTTGGCACTTAAAAATGATGTTTCAAACAATAATGCATCTAATGTTTAGGTGCTGAATTGCATATAACAAGGCATTCAAACGGACAAAAAACAGTTGGCTGTTTTCACTTCGTTCAACATTTTAGCCAACAATTTTTTGCCGCTTAATGTGGCGTTAGCAGTACAAGGAGATATCTCATCATTTCGCAATTTATCGGGATTATTTCCGTAATTCTGTTTGTTTTTTTTGGTTTAAAATATTTAATTGGCCTAAGGAAAGTTCAGCTTTACTTAGTAAAGTCAAAAGATGATTTTGTAAAAGAACACGAGTCAGGTTTCATACAAATATCGACTACTAGTGACGTAAAAAATAAAGCAGCTTACGAGTACATCTGGAGCCAAAGATACTCTGAACACAAAGATAACGATTTCGTATTATTATGCTCTAAAACATTTAAAAGTGGCTTGTCTTGTATCGCTGCATTTGTAATTATCATCATATGCATATAGTACTGCTAACAAGTCATTCAAGTAGGACAAATAACAGTTGGCTATTTGCTCCTTCGTCGCTTATTTTAGCCAACCATTATTTGCCTCTTAATGGGGCGTTAGTTTTACACGGAGTATGAGTATTGAGTCCAACTAGAAAGAGTTCATTCCTTAAAAATTGGAGAATCAGTTTCAAGTACTTATTTTTAGTTATGTTAGCAGTGCTTATTTTTCGAGTTTTAGGAATGATTTCTCATGAGGGGATTGAGTTTATTGAATTTGGCAATGTAATGCTTGGGCTATCTATTGCTTTTTTTGGATCTGCTTTAGTTTCATGTTTTATTGCGTGGTATGGGACAAGAACTGTCGAATAGTAAAACTAACAAGGCGTTCAAACGGACAAATAACAGCTGGCTGTTGTTCGTGCCTCACACATTTTAGCCAGCTATTATTTGCCGCTTAACGTGGCGTTATATGGCAAGAAATATGTTTGGCACTTCAACTGTACTTTTAGGCTCAGAAACTGATGACAAGCTATTCGAGGCACTTAAAATTGTCTTGGCTAGCTTTGGTGCAACAGTTAAAGAGAAGAATTATAACGTCGTAGGTTCTCAGGAAATATTGGTTTGGGAAGCAAATATCAATTCTAAAAAAATTAAGATATATTCCGAAACCTATGAAGGTTTATCAATCAAAGGTTCAACTGAATTGGTAAACGAAATTCAGGCAAAATTGGCTAAGCAAGTTGCCATATAACAAGCAATTCAACAGGACTAAAAACAGCGGGCTGTTCGCTTCGCTCCATTTTAGCCCACAATTTTTAGCCCGTTAATTGGGCGTTATGTGTTTTTATGAATTGTATCAATTGTAAAGCTAGTTTTAATTTAGAGTTCGCATTATCGAATAGCGTATTTAGTTGGCTAGAGATGCAAACTATCTGGTATGTATGCCCAGACTGTAATAAAGGTAATCATATTAGATTCAATAGTAAGAAAGTTGAATTAATAAAAAGTGTCACAAATAATGGCACTTCATGGGAAACGGTTCATGATTATTTCGAACCAACTATAGATGTACGCATCGACTCAAAGTATTTGCACGTTTGGTATAATGGCAAGCATTTTGAAATCGAAAGTCGAGTGTAATCAACACATAACAAGACGTTCAAACGGACAAAAAACAGTTGGCTGTTTCACTCCATTCACAATTTTAGCCAACAATTTTTTGCCGCTTAACGTGGCGTTATGCGGCATTGCGAATTCGATTAAATGTAATTGTGGTATTTGTCTTTTCTTTATCTTGGTTATTTACGCGTAATTAAATCTATTTCACTTTTTGGTTAAATAGTTTTTCGCCAAAGTAGGTAAGTGATAAATTCACTTTTGATTAGTGGCTCAAAATTGACGGTTTAGTGTGTCGCAATGCTGTGAGTTTTTAAATGTGCATTTTATGTTACTAATATTTATATAAATTGTACGATTTTTGGTAATGTAAAAGTCGCATAACAAGGCATTCAAACGGACAAAAAACAGTTGGCTGTTTTCACTTCGTTCAACATTTTAGCCAACAATTTTTTGCCGCTTAATGTGGCGTTATAAGGCTCAAAGATGCTGGCAGATGTTGCAGGTAAGATAGTACAAATTAGAGCTTCAGGTTTAGGAGACTTAATAAGAATTATTATTTTGCAGCAATATGAAAAGCTTGATGATTTTAAAAAACGCTATACGAAATATGGTGCTGAGAAATTATCAATAGAAAGAATAGAAGAAGAGTGGCCCAGTTGGAATAGCCGATGGATTGTAGCTCAAGCGTTTACAGCAATGGCTTTGGAAGCTTTTTTCTATGATTATATTTTAGAAAAAGAATCTAAAACTCAAGCAGATAAAAAATCAAATCCACCCAAACGATTTGAGTATATTAATAATACATATTTCAAATCAACAGATTCAAAGTTCATTGAGTGCCACAATGAATTAATTGCACTTAATAAAACTCGGAATCATTGGATTCATAATAAAAGTGCAGAACTTGAAAAGTATAAAAAAATTCAATATCACTTTAGTCCAGATGAATGTATTTGTCTGTTAATAAGTGTTTTTGATATTTTTTCTAAACATGACAAAGATTACGTTGTTGCACCTGTAACTTTAGATATTTTATTATCAGTTCAACAGCGCGTAAAAAATGAAGTTGAGGGCTTACCGCCTTATAACAAGCCACTCAAGCGGGACTAAAAACAGTTGGCTACTTTCGCTCCGCTCGGTATTATAGCCAACAATTTTTAGCCCCTTAGTGGGGCGTTATATTGTATGAATATGTATTGGAGAATATCACTAGCTTTAGCATTAATAATTGGAATTTTTTATTCATTTCCTCCATATACTGCTCAAGCTACTTATTATTATTTAACTCACTCAAGTGAGCTAAATACCATGGATATCGCTTTCACTGAAAGTGACGATAAAACGTGGGAATATAAAAACCGAAAGCTTGCTCCAATATTTAAAACTAAAGATGGTTCTCGACTTTATTTTATGGGCTCTCTTAAGCGGTTTAAAAAACAATATGATATTGCTTTTATTAAAGGTGATTACAAAAAAGATTTTTGCACACCTTATTTAATTTATACATCTCAACAGTTTAATTGTAATATCCCTTTGAACAATGGGTGGGTTATTAATTATCAAGGTTTTAGTGTAAATACAATATAACAAGTTACTCAAACGGACGCTAAACAGTTGGCTAGCACTCGTTCCTCGTACATTTTAGCCAACTATTTCGCGCCGCTTAGTAAGGCGTTAGAAGATTCGCATGAAAAAACTTATCGTTATAATTATTTATTCATTTTTGCTAACTTATATTGTAGGAAGCTATGCGTATAAAAAAGGCTTTGCCGATTCTGCTGCAACCGGAACATACGTTTCTCTTGCGGAAAGTTTTGTTACTTTACATGTTCTGAGAAACCAAACACCCGAAAAAAGCCTTGAGTTTCACGAATCTATGTTGGCATCGAATATAGCGATTCATAGGAATTTATTAAACTTACAGAGTATATTTCATAGAAAGTTAGACAATGGTCAACCTCAAGTGAATTTAGAGTATTACAAAAAAATTTAAGAATATATATCTATTCATCCGAACGAAAAATTTAGTGAATTCGTTATTAAAGATATAAATTGGCTTGTCGTAAATGAACAGAAAATCTTCTAACAAGCCATTCAAGCAGGACTTTTAACAGTTGGTTAGGTTCCGCTTCGCTTCACATTTTAACCAACAATTAAAAGCCTCTTAATGGGGCGTTATACGGTAAGAAAAGAGTTGCACTCTTTGAAAGGGTATATGTATGAAAGGCGGATAAAGTCCGGCTTTCTACAGCATAAGGTAGCGTTTGTTAATCCGATAAAGTCTAACGAGAAACTTGACGTGGTCTATGCTTGTTGTAACTGAAAATGGTCAGTGCGCCACGTAAGTACTTTTCTTGCAGGGGCGCACTGACCATTTTCAGTTCCCCTTGCGCAAAGTGGTTGAGTTTTTTGGTGTTTATGGTAATTTCAACCGCGGTTAGAGCGTGTTGAACGCCGCGTGTTTGGTAAAGGTGAGGTGGCCTTACCGTCTAACAAGCAATTCAACGGGACACATAAAGTTGGCTAGGTTCCGCTGCGCTACACATTTTAGCCAACATTAATTTAGCCCGTTAATATGGGCGTTAGCTGTTTAAATAATTCTTTGGTAAAACTGTTTTCTTTACTGCTGAGTTTACCGTGTAAGTATTCGTAAATTGTAATAGCTCAATCTCCTGTTTGGAGGTTGTGTTGGTTTTTATCTTTGTCGCATTAAATTTTCTAACCGATAGTGTTGTGCAATCTGCTCAACTTTAGCTGTAATCGCTATATTTATTAAGTAATTGGCGTTATATTAATTTTCAGTAAAAAGTCGGGCACTTGTAGTTACAAAAAGGCATCAGCCAAAAACAGCTAACAAGTTGCTCAAACGGACAAATAACAGTTGGCTGCGCTCGTGCCTCGCACATTATAGCCAACCATTATTTGCCCCTTAGCAAAACGTTAGATGAATTCATGAATCTAAATATCTGGAAGCAAAATGGCAGTATTTCAATTTGGAGATACAATCCATTAAATAAAAACTTTCCTGGTTGGCACATGAGTGCGGACAAAGAAGGATATGAA
>NZ_JACGUS010000106.1:0-118565 GCF_014076785.1 Colwellia sp. MB3u-55 | reverse complement strand
TCACGCCACATATAACCATCTCGCCACATATAACCATCGCGCCACATATAACCATCTCGCCACATATAACCACTTTCAGAGGCGTAACCACCATCCCAGGTATACTCATTAGTGCCTTCAATGTAGTAGTTACCCGCTTGGTCGCGTCGAGCTGGCCCAGCATAATGCTGCTCTCCTTGAATATCCATCTCAATATCAAGCATACTATTTGCACAATCTGTTTTGGTACTATAGGCAGCTTCATAAGCATTAATCATTCCTGCCCCTTGTTGAAATATACTATAGGCTAACTTTCCTTCAGATGATAACGCAGGTTGTGCTGTTGCCATTAATTTACATTTAATCATGTCCGGTGTTAATGAGGGATCTTGTTGTAATATTAACGCAATAGCACCTGTTACTACTGCTGTTGCTTGCGAAGTGCCTGACATCGCAAAATGATTTTTACTAGAAAAGAAATCGTCATGCGCTTTACCTATTACTGTTTCTTCTTTCATTAAGCCTAATAAACGAGAACCTGGCGCAACAATCTCTGGTTTAACAAACCCCTCAATGGTTGGCCCTGATGAAGAAAATCCGGTAAGAATATCATCAGTGATCAAGCTGGTTTTATTATTGCTCATTGCCCCAACCGTGATGATATAAGGTACATTACCAGGCACGCCGATTGTCATGGCTTCTGGCCCTCTATTTCCAGCAGAAGCAACAACCACAATACCTGACTGCCATGCAACCATCACGGCTTGGTTAATTGGATCGTCCCAATACAATGATTGTGGTTCTGCACTAAATGATAAATTTAATACACGAATATTGTGAGTATCCTTATTGCTAACTACCCAGTCTAATGCTCTAATCACATCTAAATAACGACCTTTACCTTGATCATCAAATGCTTTTACACTGACAATATTGGCATTTGGTGCTATCCCTGTGTAGTTTTCTTCATCTTTTTGCCGCTCGCTGCTAGTAGCAATACTCGCCACATGACTACCATGGCCACTTTGATCAGATGAAGCATTATCTACCTCGTTTTTGATCGCATCAAATTGCACTAATAATCGTATATCTGAGGTGATATTTTCTGCTATATTTTTTAACTTTTTATCAATCCCCGTATCAATAAATGCAATCGTAATTCCACTGCCATTGATATTGCTGTCATGAAGGCGATCTGCTTCAACTCTTGCGGCATAATTTAAATCAGGATTTAAATCGCCAGAATCATCTCCTTTCAAATCATCATTTTCAATGGTGCGATTTTGATAGATAGCGCGAATATTAGCATAGCCTTGTAAGGTTTTTCTTTGTTGCTTTGTAAGATTGACTCCAATAGCTTTGATGATAGGTAATGTATGAGTAATTTGGCCACCGACACGTTCAATTAAACGGGTAACTGATTGGATATCTTTCCCTTGAACGATAAAACTTTGTGTTGGCGCTTTAGCTGTCATCCACAAAACGGTTGTAAAGATAAGAGATAAAATCCCTATTAATAATATTGCTTGTTTTCTGCTAAATGTCATAAATACCATCCTAGTTACTGACCATGTTTTATTTGAGGAAATGTACCAAAGAAAATGCACATTACTTGTTAAAAGATTTATGAACAGCAATGATTGCGCCAATTTATTTTAAATCAATATTATCATATGGTTAAGGTTTTGCAGTAATAATACTTACAACGTGGTGCGCCATAATTTAATTATAAACAAAAAAAATGGCGCACAAAAATTAAATATTCGGCGCGCCATAATTTTAATGATTATTACTTTTTTGCTTTAATTGATATTTGCTAGCTTGAGACTAACTTTCGTAACGTAGGTTCACTTACCGCCATAAGCTGGGCTGTTAAACTAACATTATCAGGGATTCTGAGTTTTATTTGACTCAGTAATTTTATCTTACTCTTTTTAATCATATCGATATCAAGTTTAATAAGTTGCGTCAGTAAAGATGTGAGTTCAGACCAATTTTTTGGACGAGGCGCTAAGCCTGCTTGCTTTTTATTTTCTGCTTTTTGTAATTTCCGACGAAAAGTACTTTCAGGGATACTAAGTAATGATGCCGCTTGGCGCGAAATATGATTAGAAACTTGATACGCGATAAGAATCAGATCATCATTCAGCCAGCTACCTAGCGGAATTGGCACTATAGGAGTATTTTCAGTAATGGCACTTATTTGCTGCGAGAGCTGCTGCTCAAGTTGCTGCCATAGCGTATGAATTGAAATTGTATCACTCAATTGCTCTGTCATTATATTACCTTTTTCACTGCTGACTTTAATATGAGAAGTATCCATATTTTGATCAATCATAGTATTCACATAATTATGATGAGTTTTTGGGGGATTAATGCCGTCAATATCTAACGCTAAGTTATGTGGAGATAGTATATTTCCTTCACTGAAAATTACTGCCTGCATGACTTTATGCTGTAATTCTCGTACATTTCCAGGCCAATGATAAGATAATGCCGCTGTGGCGGCTGACGGGCTCAATTGCAACTTTTCTTTATGATATTGTACACTGAACTTAGTCATAAAATGTTTGATCAAGTATAAAATATCTTGCGATCTTTCTCGCAATGGTGGCACGTGAATCTCAACAGCATTGAGTCGATAATACAGATCGGCTCTAAATCGACCTGCACTAACCTCTTTAGCTAAATTACGATTGGTCGCGGCTATAATTCTGACATCAAGGACTTGGGTCTTACCTCCACCAATAGGGGTTATTTGCTTTTCCTGAACGAAGCGCAATAACTTACTTTGAACATCTAGTGGTATTTCCCCGATTTCATCAAGCACTAAGGTACCGCCAATGGCATCTATAATACGCCCTAAATTCCGCTGTTCCGCACCTGTAAACGCTCCCTTTACATGACCGAACAACTCACTTTCAATTAAAGCATCAGGAATCGCCCCACAATCTATCAACACAAAAGGTTTGTCGGCTCTTGAGCTAAGTTTATGTAACGTATGAGTGAGTAATTCTTTCCCTGTGCCTGTTTCTCCAACAATGAGTACTGTCGCATCGGTTACCGCAACTTTTTGTATTTTATTGACCAGTGCTTCCATCTGTATAGAGCAATAAACCAGATTAGAAAACTGTATTGCCGAACGTAACTCTTTTAACTCTTGCTGCAGACGTAACTGTTCAAGTTCTTGATTACGCTTAAGTGTTGTTTGTAGAAAAAGTCGCTCAAAAGCAGCACTCAACTGACTGGTTAAAGCATCTAAGAGTAAAACTTCACCAATATTAATCAATAAACTGTCTTCGGAACCATCGACATATAAACAACCTATATAGCTACCCTGAGCAATGAATGGAAAAGCATATGCGTATAATGGTGAACTTTGATTATTTTCGTCAAATACGATTTCGACATTGGATATTTTACTTCTACATTTATCAACTAAGGCTAGCTGTGGTTCCGTAATGCTGTGTGAAGGTAACAAATCAACTTTACTTTGTTTTTGTGCTTGCCGCCCAATAATTAAAGCGGCGTTGTCATTTGACGCCTCAAGGAAAAGGTAAATATTTTTAACAGCGAAAGTAGCTAATAGTCTTTCAATAAAATTTGTTGCCAGTACTTTCTGCTCAGTAGCCACAGAGACCATTGACATGACATCCCATAGTAACAACATATTCCGATAATCTTTACTTTCAGAGGTGGTAAAAATCCCCTGTAATTTGTCTACTTTTTCTTTACATTGGCTAACAAGCGCTTTATGCCATACTACCGATATATTTTGACCTTTAAGTTTTGCAACGTCCAGTGCTTGCTCTGCTCGTAACAGTAACGTTTGCAATGTTATATCTGTTGACATAGTATTTAAATTAAGGCTCTGGCCAAAGTTGAATGCAATTGAGCAGGTGTTATTTAAAAAGTTAGCCTGTGATAGATTTATTGTTAATTGTTCCGTATATTTTTGGCATTGTGCCAAATCGTCATTCCTCTCCGTGGCAAAAAAAGGTAACACAACAGCAAATTGTGCTGCACCATAACGGCTTATAAGCGTATGTTCAGCAAAGCTAATTTTTAACCTATTGGCTATTTCAATAAGAATACTATCTCCAGCTTTACGTCCATATTGCTTATTGATTTGTTTAAAGTCATTAGGATTAATTAGGATAACGACAAATTTTTGTTTCCTTTTTTGTAATTTCGCTATTTGTATTTTTAACTCATTACGAGTAAATAATTGCGTTAACGGGTCTAAAAGACTTGACTGCCATTGCTGACAATACGTTGATAAGGAGCCAGCAAAAGCCAGTAGCATTTTGTATAGACTTGTTGGTAGATGATTTTCAGAAAACATATTAAGTTGTTCGTTATTTTCATAACGTAGCCCTAACCAACAATAATTTTTTATTTTAATAGGGTTTGTTTTTAGTTGTAGATCACCTGAATTTTTTAGTGATATCTCAGTGGCTTTGTTTAGGTCTATTCTAAATATTTTAAAATAATTATCGTTTTTTGGAGTTACATTAACAAAAAGTTCATTGGTCGTATTTCTCTCTGATCTTAAATTTTCCTGTACTTGAATAAACTGATGTGCATCTTGTGGGGTGGATAATGGATAAATAGCAAGTTTGGGATTTAACTCAATAAGAATTTCACTATTTCTATGTTCAGTTAGTGCAGGCAAATAAAGTACTGCGTTTACTGTCTGGCAAAATTCTCTAATCATTTGCAAGTAGAGGTTAATTAATTCTTTAGGCTGCAATATCAACTCAAATTTCAACTCATTTTAATAGATTACTATCAACTCATAGCGGGTTTCTGCAGAGCAGTGAATTTATCTTAAAGGCCTTTATATAACGTTTTTTAGATAAACTACCCATTTTTCATAATAGACAATAGTATTGATGGCTGAAAATCCGAAAAAGCCCATCTGGAATATCATACCGACCGATTTGACTGAAAAGGAATTCAATGAAATTGTCTTACCTCTCCTTCATGTACCAAGCCGAGAGCCTTCACCAAATCTATCCATCATACCGTCTTTAATTGCATTCTCAACTTTATGCATACAGGATGTCAATGGAAAAAAGGTTTAGCCACATATTTTAGCATTGATATTATTTCTTTGTGCTTATCTTTATCATAAGGCAAATTAGTTTTCGTTGTATAATTATTTTTTGCAGTGGCTGCAAGTTAAACATCCGTAATTTATAAAAATTATTTCATTAGAACTGTGTATCAGTAGCATGAAGAGATCGTTTGCATCATTGACCTAGCCTAAGTTACACTTGTTGAATGTTAACCTGTTGATATGGAATAATAAGTTATATAAAGACCCCACATGCTAATGATATTTAACAAATGACAGTTGGCTAGATTCCGCTTCACTTTACATTTTAGCCAACAATTAAAAGCTTCTTAATGGGGCTTTGGTATGACTTTTCACGTTAAGTTAAATACACTGATCCTTGTTCATTAATTTAAGGACCTTTTATTCACTTTTTTAATTGAGTGAGTTAACGCATAGAATGAAACAAGTAATTTCGTCGTTTATCATGCCGATATTTGTGGATCACTAACTTGTTAATTAGCAGGGTCTACCTTACTCATTTCGTTGTGGCACCTGTCTTCAGTCTACGTTTTTGGTTCAATAACCATTAGGTTATTGCCGTTCCAACACCGTCGGTGATTGTGCCACACCCGATGCTTGAACCCATGCGCTAACTCAACACTTTTTCTTATAAAATGACTCATGTGGGCACTATTGATAGTCGAAGATTTACGTCAATTTTTGGTAGTACGACCTTTCGAGAAATAGCCCCAATATAAGCGTTCATTTCTTTAGCAATAGCCGTGACGACATCACGGTGTTTGCCTTTTACATCAAACGATTGTATCGTCTGCATAACCTCATTTGTGCTGCCATAGCATACCAACAATTTCTTTGTTTAAGCCTTCCTGCCTAAGTCACATTTCTTTTGATACATTGACGTTTTGTTTGTACGAATGTGCACTTTTGACCAGTAGTCGTCTTGTATGGCTATTACCGCATTTGGTCATAGCCCCTAAGTGATTTTTTGCACCACTTGAATGTTCACTTGGTATCAGACCAAGGTAGCTCATTAATTTTCTGGGGTGGTCGAACCGTGATAAATCGCCTAATTGAGCAATAACGCCAGTTGCGACTAATAATCTATCCCCACGCATAACCTGTATCGCTTTGACTACCGGATAAAACCGCCAACGCTTCATTTGATGGGTTAATTCATAATCCAACGTTTTAAATGTTTTAACCTTTCGGTAATAGTTGAAACGGCTTCTTGTAAAACACTTACCTTGGCAGGGATGAGGTCGTACTAATTCATCCCTGCCAAGGTAAGTGCTGTAATGACCAGTTATCTTTTACTTTGCTGTTGATGTTGTTCGTAACAGCAAAGCTTTTAGTTGGTATTTTGCATCTTTTAAATCTTTGATGCTGGTTTTACGGGCGTGTGATAAATCGCGAACGGTTTCATCTTTGGGCTCAGGGACATAGATAGGGGGTAAGTCTTGAGATTTAAGTAATTTAGCGAGGTTAAGGGCATCACGCTTATCGATTTTTATTTTCTCTCCTGGTTTTTTTAGGGGAAAGCGAAGGAGCGATACCATAACAGCAATGATTAAATCTGGTCAGTAAACGGTAAATCCAATAGCGACAAGGATCTGTTTCGTAAACAAAATTAAGTGTGGCATCTGGGTATTTTGATTGTAATTGTCACGCTAGTTATTTAAAAGCGGCTTTATTACTGAATATTTTACCAAGATGTGTTGATTTAGCGCCACGCTGGTCTTGGATATATGCGACATCCGTGGATGTTTTATGGGTATCTAAGCCAATAAAAAGTATGTTGTGTTTTATTATGCTAGCCCCTGTTTGATAATGTTGACACATATTTTATAGCTCTGGTTTGTAAAACTAACCCACGTTCAGAGGCTCGTGCCTCTTGGGGAGTCACTGTATCTGTGTGTTTTAGGAGTAGTATGCGTAAACAGGACTTTATTAAAAGGCGTAAAGAGTTTGAGGAGCGTTTCAAAAGGAATGATTGGATTTATAGTACTGTCTTTATTTTATTAATTTTCGCAAATTATTTTGTTGTTAGTGTCTGGGATTTGTTACCTGAAGATTGGGTGTGGCTTTATTTAATCATTCTCTTTGCATTTATATTTGGTAATATAATCGTATTAACAAGTTTCATGCTCATCAAATTAAACAATCAGGGCTTAATTGTCGCTCGTGTAAAGAGCCATTAATGGCCTAACAAGCTTATAGCTACGATAATTGTCTTATGTGGTGTGAGTCAGTATTTAGGTAAGCCAATACTTAATAGCCATTCAAGCAGGACAAATAACAGTTGATTATTTGCGCATTCGTCGCTTATTTTAGCCAACTATTATTTTCCTCTTAATGTGGCGTTATAACTCATAATTTCCCATAATTGGTGGTACGGTATGATTTATAGTTTCTAACTTACTTCCCGCCCTGAGCCTGATATCAAGTTAAATTTAACCTGAAATCAATGGAGAACCCCTATATTTTAAAACCCGTAAATATAGTGAGTTATTATAAGGTTTTGCATCTTGCCAGCACTTCTACACAATCCTAATCCATTTGAATGCTAGTGTTTGAAGAGCTGCTTGGTGAGAACTACTTCTCTCTCTTTGTTGTAGATAATACAAATTAGCCCAGTAATATTTTAGGCGAGAATGACTTGCCCATTTTATAAATTTTTGTCGTAAAAATGTTGAGTATTGCCAGCGCCAATGAACCCAAGACTTTTAGCCACTTCTTTCTGTTATAGGCGCAATACCTGCGTATTGTTGCACTTAGTTGGCTGATTTAAACCTATCTCTCTGCTCTTCGAATGCAGCAAGTAACCGCGAGGACAAGGCAGCACCTGCGCCAGGTAAACTATTGAAAATAGGAGCGACAGGAAGTTTTTTCATTAGTTCTGTTATCGCTTTATTATACTCTTGAATGCACTTCATTGAGTTGACAATGCGTTCAACATAGGAAACCACTAACATTGAATGACTGTCAATTATGGCTTTGTCATCCGCGAGAGGATTGGTTTTTTTTATCAGTGACAGTCGATTATCAACAATGGCAGTGTTATGAATACCATGATCATTGAAAAACTTTGTTAAGGTAGACTTATGGGCTTTGTAGCTTGTTGAATGGTTGGTCATCAAGTAATAAAAGCACAAAAAATATGTGTGTCTTTTTTGCAAAACCATTCATTCGCCTGAGGATAATCCTGTTTGATTGCATTAATCATCTGATTAACCACTCGTTGTTTATCATCTACTACCTTTCTCCTATGCTCCACTAAAAAAAACAGTTTACGCATGTTGATGCTTTACTGGTTTACAGGAGGAAAATGATTTGGGTAACGAAGCATAAGCTCTAATGCAAACTCAGCATCAGTGGGAGCATTTTTAGCTTTACTGGTTTTAAAAGCTGTTCGGTATTTTGCAAGTGTTGTTGGGTTTATTGGAACAATTACAAGAAAATCATATTGCTGTAGGGCATAAACGATAGGCCCTCTTCTTAACTCAACGGCAATAGGTGAACCAAATCTTTTATGAAGCCCTTTCACCCATTTATCAATTTCATTTACTTCATGCTTAATAACAGAAACTTACGTTTACCTGTGAGTGGATCCTAAATGTAAATATCGTATTTGTCATTTGCTCAATCAATACCAACAAATACCTTGTAGTTAGTCTTACTTAAATGTGAAGTCATGCCAATCTCTTGTTTCATATATACATGTGTTCCCAAACTCTTCGAAAGCAATATAATAAGTAGTTTAAGCAAGCCCTGAGTATTCGTTTTAAAGCTAGGGCGTACCTATGACATCGAAAGTAAAGCGGTGACCATCAAAATGATATCGTATCAATATTCGTATGAAATAGGCACATGATCTGAACACCCTAATTATAGGTTTATTCAGACCAAAAGGACTATATTCGTATATTAGTGAACATAAACTTACCTAGTTTTGAGGACTAAATCAGGTCAGCAGTGTGCAATAGTGACGGTTAGTACTATCTCGTTCTGAAGGCGAGATCGAAGTACAAATCTGTTATCTTTATAAATGCGCTAAGTTATTAAATGCAATTAAATCATAGCCTTAATTCCATACCAAGAGCTGACTTATAGTGTTAGCTCACAAATTTTAGTAACTGCTTGTTTTCGTTAATGGAAGCAAGCAGTTTTCTAAAATCCTTTCATATCAATCTGTGCAATTCCAAATAATTTTATAGAGTAAGCTACAGGGAACTTAAGGGCTTTCTATGTTCTTTAACTTACATCTCATTTTAGTCTTCGAAATATATGAATACCTATAAATAAGGTAGTAATTGAACGTGTTGAAGTAACCTGTCTTTTTTGATTCTAATGTCATTGGTTGTTGGCTTAATCTTTGTTAATCTTATTCTTGTCCCTCAACGCTTGCTATAAATAGCAGGGAGGTTAGATTAAACACCACTAAGGTAATAGTTAACATGCCCAACGAAGCCATTTTGCGATGACAGAAAAACGTAAAGAGCGGAAAGTACCTTCTGGAAGAATTGCTCGTCTCGCTAAATTGGGTGGTTTGGCCTCAGCGGTTGCCGGCAATATTGTTAAAGGTGCGACAAAACAAATGCTCAGTGGACAGCGTCCATCATTAACAGAGTCCTTACGTAATATTGACAACGCTATATCTATCACCAAGCGTTTAGCACATATGCGCGGCGCGGCGATGAAACTTGGTCAACTACTCTCCATGGATGCCGGTGAATTACTGCCTATCGAATGGGAACCTATTCTTTCAAGATTGCGCCAAGAAGCTGACCCTATGCCTAAAGCGCAACTTCTGAAAACCTTAGCTGCGTCTTGGTCAAAAGACTGGCATCAACAATTTAGTTATTTTTCATTTACCCCCATCGCATCGGCAAGTATCGGTCAGGTTCATCGGGCAACATTAAAGGATGGTCGTCAGTTGGCGATTAAGGTCCAGTACCCGGGTGTTAGAGAAAGCATTGACAGTGATATTGATAACGTCATGAATTTATTAAAACTCAGCGGCGTTTTACCTAAACATATTGATTTGACTAGCGTGCTCGCTGAAGCAAAAGCACAGCTTAAAGCTGAAGCTAATTATTTGCAGGAGGCTGAATTTCTTAACACTTATCGTCAAAACCTGGGTAACGACTCTCGCTTTATTGTCCCATTTGTTGTTGACGAGCTAACAGACAAAAATATACTGACGATGGAATATATCGAAGGTTCTCCCATCACTGATATTAGTAACATGAGTGCTGGTATTGTTGATTTAGTCTGTAGCCAATTAATGGATTTAACTTACCAAGAACTATTTACGCATAAACTTATGCAAAGTGATCCCAACTTTGCTAATTTCTTGTATCAGAGCGATACACAAAAAATAGTGTTACTTGATTTTGGCGCTTGCCGGCAGCTTTCTCAACATACTTCAATACATTATCTTGCTATGGCTGATGCTATGCAGCGTCAAGATAATAATGACATGCGTTCAGCCTTGTATTCGCTTGGCTTAGTTGACAATAACATGAGTGATACCGCGATAGATATTGTGCTAAAGACGTGTTTTGAAGCTAGTTATTGTTTACAAAGTAATACGGGCTACAACTTAAAAAAACAGCAACTGATTAAGCGAATTAGAGAGGTTAGTATGCCATTAATTACCGATAAAACAGCGATAGCATCTCCGATATTTGAAGTTGCATTAGTCAATCGTAAAATTACTGGTATGATATTGCTAGCCAATAAGTTAGGGGCAACACTCGATTTTAAAAGCGCACTTGCTCCTTATTTACTGGAAAGCGCAAAGCAATTAAACGATGAAACCTAATATAATCAACCTTTCAAAACAGCAGCTGCTATTTTAGTCTTTTAAAAGTAAACTTTAGTAACCGCCTGAGCTATTTTAAATCGCTCAGCGGCATTCTAAAGTTCTCTATTATTGAACTTTATTTTTCATTTGTCTTTTTAGTTAATAACTCGATCACTTCATTTCGTTCAGATAAAACGATTAACAGGGCTAAATCATTAGCTGACAGTTGATTAACAATTTGTTGCGCACCTTGATAAGGACCCTCTGAAAAATAGATGTTATCGGCAGACATACCACTTTCAATCGCTACTTTAGCTATTAAATTTGATATTTCGCCAAGCTCTCTTCCTCTTAAGTACTCGACAGTTTCGGCCGCAACCAAGATATCAGGTTTCATTTTTAAGGCTGATTTTGTCATTTTAATAATATCGTCATTGCTGCGATCACCGGCATGACTAAGCATCAAAAACTTTCGTGATGCTGGTATATTGGCCATGGTCAGTGCCATGGCATTCATACCATGAACATTGTGGGCAAAATCCATAATAACCGAAGCGCCATTGAGTTTAAATTGGTTACCGCGGCCTGGATTATCGTCAACATTACTTGAAAAATTTTGCAAGGCAAGACCAATCACTGCGCTATCTATGTGTAAGCTCTTAGCTAAAGCGGTCGCCCCTAAGGCATTTTGAACATTATGTTGGGCTGCGCCGTTTAATGTCATCGGTATATCGTTAACGGCAACGATCATCGATTCAAGGCGCTCACCAGTGCTGGTATTTTGCGTACAATAAAAAATTGCGCCGTCACGGATGAAACAAATAGCACCACCAATGGCTTTATGCTGTTGAAGTACTGGATTATTTTCATTTAATGAAAACCAACATTTATTAACAGTTAATGTTGGTGCAAGTGCTGTTAAATACGGATCATCAGCATTGAGCACTAATACACCACTGGTTAGCGCTTTTGCAACAACCGCTTTGGTTTGTGCAAGCCCGGCTACGGTATTGATACCATATTGCCCTAAATGGTCTTCAGCTATGTTGGTAATTAATGCGGCATCAACGTGATCTATGGGCAGGCCACGGCGCAATATTCCGCCGCGCGCGACTTCTAAAATAGCTGTTTCTGTTTCTGGATGTCGAAGTAACATTCGTGCACCACCGGGTCCTGAATAATCACCATAATCTATTATTTTTTCGCCAACACGAATAAAGTCAGTCGAGGTGACACCGCAACATTTATCAGACTGCTTAATAATTTCAGACATGATACGCACGGTGGTTGATTTTCCGTTAGTGCCAGTGACCAATGCAATAGGAATTGATTGGTAGTGTTGCCAATTGAGCTGCGTTGGATCTGGTAATGATGCCACTGGCCAGCGTTGACAGCTTTTACCGTAACCTAACGAAAATTCATCATCATCAACTAAATAATCGACATGATTCTTTATGGCTAAATCTATTAAGTTAAGCAGAGCAGGGTTAGCCTCTTCGACAATCATTTGTTTAAGACGAGTGATGGTTTTATCCATTTCTTGTTGATGATTGTCACTTATACTGCCGGTTAAGATTTTGCTACACGCAAAATCCCATGCGGCTTCGTTGACATCGCAAGATGCATACAGGGCATCCATTGGCGCACTTATCGCAAGGCTTATGCCGTCTTCAAAAATACGATAACACGTAGATTCATCTTGCCAGTTGACTGCTGCCAATAACTGATTAACGTAAATTAACCATTGATCAACGACTGTTTGCTTATCGATGCCTGAGACAAAAGCGTCAATAATCGCGCCGGATTTATTCCATAATAAGCTTTTGCCGGTAAGTCGTCGCTGGTCATCTAATGTTAAGGTTATAGTGTTATTCATGGTATACCAATTTGATTAAATTTATTCCCAACGCAGCGCTGTTAGGAAAGTGAGAAGAAGGTAAAGCTGTATCAATATAATTGTTCACTTTGAGACGGTTTTGTTAGGTCATTATTTGTATCACAAGCTCGATGATGATTTTAAAAACTAATACGCAGCTTTATTGGTTTAACAATAGGCTGCGCTAGTTTATGCCGCTAGGTTATGTTGGTAACACATCGCCTAGCGAGGTTAAGCTTATTCATCTTCAGTTAATGGCAAATAACTGCATTAACTTGGTTTTAATCACTTTCTTCTTCTATGGTTGAAACAATGCGAACACCTCGATCATCCTTAACTAACTTCATGCCTGATTCTAGTATAAAGGGATCAGGTTCATCGGTGTTTAACATTGAAACAACCGTATGCACGGGTTTTGTTAATGTTTCTGCTGGATTATCTTCATTACCATTAAAATTAATGATTTGCTTCCAACAACGGGTAATAGCATCACCAAAGACAATCACTAAATCATCTTTATTTGCCATCGATAAGGCTTTTTCAGTAGCAGTGACCTCGTCAGGTATCATCAAGATATTGTTTTCGCTGATACCTTGTGCTTTTAATGTTGCAGCTAACATTTGTGGCACTTCATCACTACCACGTCCGCGAAGATTGTCATCGGCGCGACAGATATATAAATCAAAATGTCCAGCGGCTGCTTTGGCTATGTTTTCAATATCTTCATTGCGGCGATCACCCGGTGCGGCTAATACCGCAATACGCTTACCATTAACGTCTAATTTAGTCGCTAATTCGCTCATATGGCGAACACCATCGGCGTTATGAGCATAATCTAAAATAACTCTAAAAGGGTGTTCATCAAAGACGTTCATTCGCCCCGGTGCTTGATAGAAAGTGGTGTTGAACGTTCTTAATCCTTGTTGAATCGCATCAAGTGGTTTATCTAGAGAATAGGCAAGGGCAGCGGCAAACATCGCATTTTGTACGTTATGAGTGGCTTTACCTTCCAGTGTCGCCGGAATTAAATGTGTCCAAAGTAATGGGATATGCGCACCGTTATCAAAGATGGTGATCATTTCACCATTGATACCCTTTTCAAGCACTACAGCACGTCCACCCGCGCGAATATGCTCTCTAACTAAACCGTGCCCTGAATTCATAGTCACATAACATAAATGTTTTGCTTTAGTATGGTCGGCCATTTTCAAACAAAGTGGGTCGTCGGCATTAAGTATGACCGCGTCTTTGGCTACTTCAACAACAATACGTTTAATTTCAGCAAGTTGTTCTAGGGTATCAACACCTTTTAAGCCTAAATGATCGGGTTGAACATTAATGCAGGCGGCAACATTACTTTCTCTATAACCTAAGCCTGAGCGAACGATGCCACCACGGGCAGTTTCAAGAACAGCAATATCAACTGAAGGATCTCTTAAGACAATTTGTGATGCAACGGGTCCGGTCATGTCGCCTTTTACTGATAAAAGACCATCAACGTACACACCATCAGTTGATGTCATACCCACCACATGCCCTGCTGTTTTTAAAATGTGCGAAAGCATTCGTGAGGTTGTTGTTTTACCGTTGGTACCTGTGATGCCGGCAATAGGGATACAAGTGGGTGTATTAGGTGGAAATAGCATATCAATAACTTTGCCAGCAACATCACGAGGTTTGCCATGGCTTGGTGCAACATGCATACGAAAACCTGGCGCGGCATTGACTTCAACGATACCACCGCCGATATCTTTATATGATTGTGTAATATCAGAGGTCAGAAAATCAACACCGCCGACGTCAAGACCAACGGCTCTTATCGCTCGTTCAGCCATCACTTTATTGTCGGGATGAACTACATCAGTCATATCTATCGCTGTGCCGCCCGTTGATAAATTAGCGGTTGAACGTAAATAGAAAATTTCGCCTTCGGGTAATATAGTATCAACACTATAGCCAGCTTCTTCAACTAAACGTGTTGCTTGTGAGTCCATTTCGAGTTGAGTGAGCACTTTTTCATGGCCAACACCTCGACGCGGGTCTTCATTTACAATGTCGATTAATTGCGTAATGGTGTGTTTATTGTCACCAACAACATGACCCGGTACACGTTTTGCGACAGCAACAAGTTCGCCATTAACAACAAGCATACGATGATCTAAACCGGTTAAAAATGACTCAACTAAAACAGCTCGACTGGTGCCTTGTTCGCGGGCAAAATCAAATGCAGTATTAATTTGCTCATCAGTAGTTAAGTCGATAGAGACGCCACGGCCATGGTTTGCATTTAAGGGTTTAAGTACAACTGGCAAGCCAATACGTTTTGCCGCTTTTATGGCATCTTTGGCAGAATAAACCAATTGTTGTCTAGGCACAGGCAAACCGAGATCATTTAATAAATTGTGGGTGTCTTCTTTATCACAGGATATTTCAACAGCAATATGATTCGTTTGGCTAGTAATGGTGGCTTGAATGCGCTGTTGGTATTTACCATGGCCAAATTGTACTAAGCTGTACTGATTTAAACGTAGCCATGGGATATGACGTTCTTCGGCTGCCGTTATTAAAGATTGAGTGCTGGGACCAAATTCTTTGCGTTGTGCATAACGAATAAAGTTTGATAGCTCTTCTGGAAAATCGAAATCGGCTTCTAATTTTGTTTGTAGTTGTGCTTGAATATCTAGTGGCATAACTGAGATAAGCAGGTTTCTGGCAAGTTCAGCAGCAGCTAATCCAACATCTCGTTGTTTGTACTGAAAGACCATGTCATATTGACCAACTTCGCCATTGCCTCTGGTTTTGCCAAAAGTAACTTCAGTACCGGCCATGCATTGCAGTTCTAAGGTTGCATGTTCCCATATGTGAGCTATCCAGGTACCTTCATCTTCTTGCAAGCGCCTAATAAAACCGCCAGATTCGCCGTATGAACAGCCATGCTCTTTTAAACCGGGTAAGGCTTCAATTAAGCCATTAATGAATTCTTTACCTAATTTTACCGAAGGGTATTGCTCTAATATGCCAACATCAACAGCGTGTCGAATAACAGGAAAATGGGCGTAAACATTAGGGCCAACATAAACATTACTTGTTAATATTTTCATTATATGTCCAAAAATCAGGTGATTAGAATTATTATTATGTGTACCTACAAGTTGAACCTTTTGTTGAAAATAAGGTGCAACAAAATATAATATGACAATTATTGGGAGGAATAAATCACGGAGATATTGAACTGAATATGTGCACAGGTTCTATTGATGTGCATATGTTGAGTTACAAACCGAAAAGTTTCAACGCATTACACTTAAGATCTTTACAAGATCAAATAGAAGTAAAAATTGCCATAAAAAAATAATGGTATAACAAAAAGATACCATGCTTTTACTAATAGACAAGATAATTATTCTCTAAAGTCAGTAATGATTGAATGCGGCATAAAAGTAAGCTAAAAAGTTATAGTAAATAAGGTTGTAGAATGATGTTTTTTAATTATTTTTGATGAAAAAAACCAGCGTTTATCAGAGATGTTAATATATTTGCCCATGAATAAACAATTCATTTATTCATGGGCAAATTTTATCTCGACTTATCTGTATTTAGAGACATTAAACCGCTTTAGGTGAAGCTACTCGGGTATGTAAACAGTAAGTATCACCATGGCTAAGCATATGAAGCTTTAACCCTATCAAGGTGATGGAGTCTCCTGTACGAGCTTCAGCCATTGAACTGTGCTGCAAATCAGAAGGGTCAACAACTGTAATACTTCCGTGTCCAACCACTTCTAATAGTCCGTCTGGCGCAATAAAGGCCGCAGTATTTTCACAAATTCCTAGTCCTGAAGCAAAAGGATTATATGAAACAGCAGAAAGTAAACGTCCCAAACGATTACGTTGGCTAAAGTGTTGATCTAAAAGCACTTTACTTATCAAACCTAAGCCAGGAGCAAAAGTGACACCTTGCTCATTAGGTAATGCCCCCGTGGAGCCACCTGCAATCATATGCTCAGGCATAATAGCGGCACCTGCAGATGTTCCTGCAACATGCACACCTTCAGAATTTAATTTTCTTATACTCTGTGCAATCGAAGTACCACCTAATATAGTCGATAAGCGTAATTGATTACCACCAGTAATAAAAATACCTGTTGCGCTTTCAAGTGCGGCTAAATAATCTTCGCGCTCAGCATCTTCTCTGCTATTTATCGGTAAAGACATCGCATTTTTGACATTGAGATTACGAAAAATAACTTCATAATTTGGCCCCGTCTCAGCAAGCTGTGACGCAGTTGGAATAATCACTATATTGGCATTTTCATCACCACATAATTCTACAAAACGTTGGAGAATTATTGGGTCATCAACACGCTCTTCTGCCCCCCCGATTGGAATTATAAATCCCCTTTGCTGACCATCAGCAATTTTTGCTGGACACATACCTACCTCTACTCAAAAGTTCCGCTTACTACTGTTGTGTTGTCACGTTTATGCCAACGACCTTTTATCATCACGTCAGTAATTTCAAATTTGTTGTTAAGTACGAGCATATCGGCATCGTTATTACGTACTATTTTTCCTTTACTGTGTAAACGTAACAGCGTAGCTACGTTGCTAGTAAACATCGGTAAAATACTTTCAAGCGCAATGTTCTTTCTTAATGTTGCTTGTAATGTTTCCAGTAATGTACTGGCTCGGCCAAAGTCCATGTGTTGTAATTCACCTTGTTGATCAAAACAAGGTAAACAACCTCCACCGTCTGAACTGACGGTTATTTTGTCCAAAGGTAAACCTCTTTGTACGGCAATCTCTATGGCATCACATGCCTCTAAACCAGGCTCTGCTGTGCCTTCAGGAAAAGCGGTAATATCGATGTAACAGCCGTGCGTTAACAATTTACAACTGTCTTCAAATAGCGGCTTATTTCGATTAACGTGCGTCGGATTAAAGACACGGGCAGGAATTTCTGTTTCACTAATCGCTCGCTCTATTAATTCAAGACGCCTTTCACCATCACCGAGATGAAAATGAATAATACCGGCTTTGCCTGTTAATAAACCTGCAACATGTGCTTCACTAGCTAGTTTTATTACTTCTTCAAAAGTTGGTTGGCTAGAGCGATGATCGCTAATAGCAAATTCACCAATACCAATAACTGGCTCTAAAAAAGTAATATCTGCTTTTGCGCTACCAATTAACGTTGTTAACGGGTAATGATAACCACCGGTCCAACAATATGCCGACATGCCTTCCTCTCGGAGTCCGTAAACTTTGCTTATTAAGTTGGCGATACTCCGGGTGGTGTCATCTGTACCTAAAAGTCCAACAACGGTTGTCACACCCACTTGGGTAAATTCTGAAAGAGAAACTGGGGGAACTTGTGTTGAAAAACCTGCTTCACCACCACCACCGGTAATATGAGCATGACTGTCGATAAAACCTGGTACTAGGTATGCGCCATTAAAATCAATAACTTCCACTGGCCAGTTATCAGGGATATTATGGTCGGCATTATCGGATACATCAAAAATATCAGCGATTTTTCCACCGGCAATCAGCACATCTTTAATACCCATAGGAGTAGGGTTATAAAGGTTTACATTTTTTAATAATGAAATCATAGGTTTACGGTAAGGCTTTATAAATGACGGGCAAGTATAAACTATCCTATACCTAGTCCTAGGGGTTGCAACTATAACATAGCTAGAATTTCTCAGCCAACTACATTTGTAAACGAAAGGTTTAAATACTGTTTTACCAAATATTTAAATCTATAGCGCATTGATAAGGTTTACGAAAGTGAGACTAATCCATCGCCTAAACTAACGGTAGCTTTAACGTTTTAATCGTTTGATAAATGTATGGGGGATTTATGTGAAAAAGGTCTGAACTTAATATAAATAGCTAGCCCCTAACACTTGGTCAGAGGCACTATTATCGTTAACTAAAAAGTGTTAACTAAGTATAGCTTTAGCTAAAAGTTTGGCACTTTTATGCGTGGTAGTGTTTTATGCAAAAGCGTTTAAGGACGAGTTTGCCCTTGACCCGCAACTCGGTATTTAAAGATGGTTAGTTGCTCTAAACCAACCGGTCCACGTGCATGTACTTTACCAGTCGCAATACCAATTTCAGCGCCCATACCAAACTCACCACCATCAGCAAACTGAGTTGAGGCGTTATGCATTACTACGGCAGAATCGACAGAGCGCATAAATTTTTCCGCGATTTCTGCGTTTTCAGTGATAATAGCATCGGTATGTTTAGAAGAGTGCTCTTCAATAAAATCAAGCGCTTCATCTAGGCTCTGTACTATTTTAACCGATATAATGGCGTCAAGGTATTCAGTATCCCAATCTACATCAGTCGCTGCATTAATACGGGGATCACAGGCTTGAGCGGCAACATCGCCACGAATTTCACACCCTTCTAATGTATCAACGAGTTGTGGTAAAAATTCTGTCGCTATTGCTTGGTCTAACACTAAACTTTCAGTGGCGCCACAGACACCGGTTCTACGTAATTTAGCATTTTTAATAATGCTTAATGCTTTTGCAAAGTCGGCATCTTTATCAACATAAATATGGTTATTGCCATCTAAATGCAACAATGTTGGTACTTGAGCCTCGTTTCTTACTAGCTCAACTAAACCACGACCACCTCGAGGAATAACTAAATCAACATAATCAGCACAGCGCAGTAAAGCGGCAACGGCAGAACGATCATCTGTGTCAACCAATTGTATACAGTTAGCCGGTAAGCCAGCTGCGCGTAAACCTGTTGCCATACATTCAACAATAATACGCGTTGAATTTAGGCTTTCAGAGCCACCACGTAAAATTACTGTGTTACCTGATTTAAGACATAACGCGCCAGCATCTGCGCCAACATTAGGACGTGATTCATAAATCATCCCAATAACACCAATAGGTGTTGCTACACGGGTTATTTTAAGACCATTGGGACGATCAAATTCGGCTAATACTCGACCCACAGGATCAGCTAATTTAGCAATGTCTTCTAACGCGACAGCCATGCCTTCAACTCTTTCTGGGTTAAGTTCTAGTCGGTCTACAAATGAGTCGGCTTTGCCCGCTTTTTTGACGCTTGAAACATCCAGCGCGTTAGCTTTAAGTAATGCATCCATATTTTCTCGTAACGCATTTGCGGCAATCGTTAATGCTTTGTTTTTTTGTTCAGTCGTTGCACAAGCAAGCACTTTCGCAGCAGCTTTTGCTTGTTTACCAAGGGTTGTGATCATTGTTTCGATAGAAATATTTTTAGGGGTATTTGACATTAATGTCTTCCTTTTACTTGTTCATTTAACACTAAACTGTTTGATCAAATTCAACTAACTTGATTGAATGATGTGACTTTTATTTTTATCGCTAATATTAATATCAAAGCAATAGTAAAAGTTCAGTTTAAAGAATTTATAGCTATAGTATTCATCAATAAATGTTCGAGCACGTCATTGCTGACGAGGTAAAAATTAGCGTAAGGCTACTGCTCGTTGATAAGCCGATGAAACGGTTGACTCAAACAAAAATTCTAATTTTTTATCTTGCATAAGCGCATTTAACCCAGCAGCTGTCGTACCATTTTTACTGGTCACTGAATTACGTAAATTTTCGATATCTTCTTTACTGGTTAAAGCCAACTCCATTGAACCACCGAGTGTTTTTAACACCAACTCTCTAGCGGTTTGGGGAGAAAAGCCGAGCTTTATTGCCGACTCTATCCAGCAGCGTGCTATTTCAAATGCATAACCAGGCCCATTTCCTGCAACTGCAGTTACTCGGTCTAGCTCGTCCTCGGTGGCGGCTAAATGGGTATAACCTACCGCATCTGTTAACGCAACAGCGTTGTCAATTTGAACCGCACTGCAACGTGAGTTTGCGTAAAGTCCACTAACGCCTCGGCCAATTTGAGCGGGTAGGTTTGGCATCACTCGCACAACGGCCTGCTCACCAATCAGTTTTTCTATTGAAGCTACTGAATAACCCGCTGCAATCGAAATAATGCAACCTGAATCAGCAAGGTGTCGACGATACAAGGGTAATACTTGTTCAATAAGCTGCGGTTTTATCGCAATAACGATAATGTCGAAACGCTGGTCAAATAACTCGTCAATCGCTTGCTTGACGATAACACCTTGAGGCGCTTTAACTAATGAAGGATTAATAATAGTGATAGTGTGATTTGTAGAGGTTGCCCAACGAGTCAATAATGAGCCGCCCATTTTACCACAACCAATCATAAGTAATGACATGAAACTCCTGGTTTTTTTAGCTTACATTGAATGAAATGCAGATCGTTTTGCAGGTGTTCAGTATGAACTTTTAAAAGTCCTTAACGATATTTTTCAAAGAGGTGATCTTGAGTTCAATTGAAAAAATATGTTTTTTAGTATATGATATCTGCACTCATTTGTCGATTGCCGTCAAATTCTAACGTTTTTAACCGACGTTTCAGTAATTTTTTATCTACTACTTTTAATGCGACCTTCGCAAGTAAAACTGACTTTATAAGTAGTAAGCATAACTCTAATACGACAATAAAATATCACGGAAATAGCTGCAATTTGTTGAATCAATTTTGTAAACGATTCAAGCTGCTATTTAATTTAATTAATCAGAGCACGGAGTAATTTTGCCCTCATTTGAACAACAAAAAACTGATAAATCTTCTCGAAGCAAGCCACGTATCGTTATTAAAGTGGGTTCGAGTCTCTTAGCAAATGTTAAAAATTTAACGCCTAGTTTTGCTTTTATGCACGGTCTTCTAAGTGACATATCTTTGTTACGAGAACAAGGCTACGAAGTTGTACTAACATCTTCTGGCTCGGTAGCATTAGGTCTAAACACGGTTGGCTGCACTATTGAAAACGCCAGTGTTCAAGACAAACAAGCCGCAGCGGCTTGTGGACAACCGATATTAATGCATGCCTACAAGCAAATTGCCCTTGAGTATGGTTTTGATATCGCTCAGGTTTTAGTTACTCTAGATGATTTAGAAAACAGACGTCGTTTTTTAAATATCAAAAACACTGTTCATCGTTTGATAAAACAAGGCGTAATGCCTATCGTCAATGAAAACGATACGGTGACCACAGAAGAAATTCGTGTGGGTGATAATGACAGACTTGCAGCTAAAGTTGCTCAGATGATTGGCGCAGAATATTTGTTTATTCTTACCTGTATCGATGGCGTGTATGACCGAGACCCTTCAGAAGAAGGCGCGGTTTTCGTTGAGTCTATCGAAGATGTTAGTAGTTATATGGAAGCGGCAAGTGGTACCAGTTCTTTAGGTACCGGTGGTATGCTGACTAAATTACAAGCCGCTAATATGGCGCAAAATGCTGGTTGTACTACTATAATTTCGAGAGGGACGATGGAAGATCCTGTTACCGGAATATTGCGCGGTGAACGCAGACACACTAAGTGTATTGCTCACTCATCACCATCATCAGCATGGAATATCTGGTTAACAGACAGATTACAAATGGCCGGTAGTCTAGTGATAAAACAAGAAGTAGCTGATGCCTTATTTGGTGGTGACGAAGGATTTACCTGTCATGATGTTGTTTCAATACATGGCACCTTTGAACGTGCAGATGTGCTTCACGTTTATGATGAAAAAGGCGAAGAAATAGCACGTGGTTTATGTAATTTCTCATCAGATGAAACAGCAATTATTTCAAGCCGTCCAAATGAAACGGTTGAAAATATCCTCGGATATAGTGCTTCACAGCGCTTGATCAATAGTGAAAACTTGGTTGTATTAAGTGAACATCATCTTTCTTGGGATGAACCTGTTCAAGATGCTTAATTGATTAAAAAACCTCTGCAGCAGTGCAGAGGTTTTTTTATTTATTAAACGCGTTAATAATTCTTATCCGCTTAACGTTAGCCTCAACTAACCGACTATACTATTATTTTCTACAATTTCTTCTTTTTATAATTGAGTGGGCGATAAAGTGCCTCACATTCATAATGTAGCCTCGCCTATAATCACTCAATAGTGTTGATCTAATCGCTGAGTGTATTCGTATATAATTTTTTTAACCATTTGAATTATATCTATGAAACGTTCTCTATACTGGGTGACCAATGATCTTCGTCTTAATGACAATATTGCACTCAACTTAGCCAGCAAAAGTGAACAATTACTTTGTGTATATGTCGTAGACAAAAGATGGTTCGAGCCTAATAACTACCAATCAAAACCTTTGGGTGATAAACGATGGCATTTTTTACAAAGCTGTTTAAGTGATTTTAATCAGAGTTTATTAACGTTAGGACAGCAGCTTTACATTGTTTACGGCGATACTCTGTCGAGCTTAACCGCGCTGTGTGAAAAATATCAAATTACAGATGTTATTACTACTCGTGTCCCGGGGACTTACGAAAATAGTTTGATTAATACACTGGCTAAGCATTTGCCTGAAGTAGAAGTTAATCAAGTTGATCAATTCACTTTATTTCCACACCGAGCACTTCCTTTTGAACTTGACCAGCTACCGGCAAGTTACTCTAAGTTTAGAAAAGTTATGGCTGATGTCACTATTTCAGAAGTTGTTCCAACGATTCAATCTTTGCCGAGTATGTTTGCAAATATGCCATCACCCACTATTTTTAGGCCGCAATGGTTACCTAACACCCCTTATCAAAGAGCTAAGCGTGGTTATAATTTCGATGGCGGTGAACAAAATGGTTTAGCACATCTCAGGCGCTATTTTTCGTCAACTCTGCCCTCAAATTACAAACAGGTTAGAAATAATTTAGACGGCTGGGATAATAGCAGTAAGTTATCGGCTTGGTTAAATTATGGTTGTATCTCTGCACGGCAAGTAAACCGCTCCATTACTGATTTTGAAGAGCAGCAAGGGGAAAATAGTTCAACACAATGTCTATATTTAGAATTATTATGGCGCGAATACTTCCAGTGGTTACATTTTAAAGTCGGTGCGAAAACCTACCAATTTAAAGGTTTGGCTGAACATCCACCCTTAACTTCATTTTATCCTGAGCGTTTTAATAAATGGTGCTTAGGTCAAACTCCTTATCCGCTTGTTAATGCCTGTATGAATGAATTAATGGCCACAGGTTATATAAGTAATCGAGCCCGTCAAATTGTAGCCAGTTGTTTGGTTAACGAACTCAGTGTTGATTGGCGATTTGGCGCGGCTTGGTTTGAAGAGCAGCTAATGGATTATGATGCTGGAGTTAATTGGGGTAATTGGCAGTATATTGCGGGTGTCGGCGTTGACCCTAGAGGTGGCAGACATTTCAATATTGAAAAGCAAACAGCATTGTATGACCCTGATGGAGTTTATCAGGCTAAGTGGCTTACTCGAGATGATTACTCTAGTAAGCCTCTTGATTCTGTCGACGCTTCTGATTGGCCGGTGCAACCGCTAAATGACTGAGACACTTATTGAAGAAACACCGATGAATACTGCGGTAAATGTTGTTTGGCTGAAACGTGATTTACGGCTCAGTGATCATCAACCTTTAGTGCAGGCGATTAAATCGGGTCAAACCTTGCTTTACTATGTTTTCGAACCTCTACTGATAAATGACCCTCATTATGATGAACGGCATTGGCGTTTTATCTGGCAATCTATTGCTGACATGAATAGTCAGTTAGCCGCTTTTAATTCACGGGTATATTTATATTTTGGTGATGCAATAGCGGGCTTAGTTGCAATCAATAACGTCTTTAAAATAAAGGGGTTGTTTAGCCATGAAGAAGTGGGTTTATTATCGACCTTTGAGAGAGATAAATCGGTCCAACAGTGGTGCCAAGCACAAGATATAGTGTGGAATGAGAGTCAATTTGGTGCAGTAAGCCGTGGTAAAAAAAATAGAATTGATTGGGACAAACACTGGCGCCAAGTGATGAAAGCCCCGCTAGAAAAGGCCAATCTATCGGATGATGCTCTAGTGAGTTGCACATTAATAGATAAGTTATTTGTCTCGAGTTTTCCAATATCATGGTCAATAACAGATGATTTTATGCTCAAAGGTGGCGAGCTTTGGGCGCAAAGAACCCTGAAATCCTTCTTAAAGGGTCGTGGTAAGGGGTATCATTTTGATATCTCTAAACCGCAAGCGAGTCGTAAAAGCTGTTCTCGGTTGTCACCTTATCTAGCCTGGGGCAATATAAGTTTAAGAGAGTTCTATCAAATTATTTTGATAACAAGATCAGAGCGGGGTTGGAAACGACCAATAGACGCGCTGGCTTCTCGGCTACATTGGCATTGTCACTTTATTCAAAAGTTTGAAAGTGAACATCAAATGCAATGGCGACCCGTTAATAAAGCCTATAATGACTTAATGTATCCAGATATTCATTGTGGATTGAGTGTTGAAGAACGACTAGATAAATGGAAAACTGCGCAAACAGGTTATCCATTAGTTGACGCCTGTATGCGTTGTTTAGTGCAAACTGGCTATATAAATTTTCGTATGCGGGCGATGCTAGTGAGTTTTTTATGCCATCATTTACTGGTGGATTGGCGATTAGGCGTTACCCATTTAGCACAATTATTTCTTGATTTTGAACCTGGTATTCATTACCCACAATTTCAAATGCAGTCTGGTGTTACTGGTACTAATATCATAAGGGTTTATAACCCAGTTAAGCAATCATTAGAGAAAGATAGTCATGGTGAATTCCTTAGAAAATGGTTACCTGAATTAGTTGAGTTACCCAATGAAGTTATTCATACACCCTGGTTATTGTCACCCATGGAACAACAGCTTTATCAATGCCAATTAGGTGAGGATTATCCATCTCCTATGGTTGATATCAACGAAACAGGCAAGATTGCTCGCGATTTATTGTGGGGCTTTCGTCAACGATTTACCACAAAAAAAGAAGGGCAACGTATTGTTGCTAAACATGTTAGAGGCAATAAAAAAATATCTAAAGCTAAAAAACCTCAACAGTTAAAAATTGCAGAAAGTGACTAAGTTATCACGCACAAAAAACTAACGTTACCCGAGAAAAATTGCCAGACTTGTAAAAAGAATTTCTTTTGGCGAAAAAAATGGCAAGCGTGTTGGGAAGATGTCCGCTATTGCTCTGAGCGTTGCCGACGTAGTAAAAATACCAGCATAAGCTAAAATAATTATTTATAGCTCAATTCAAAGTTAAATGTAAAGTAAGGTAAATCTATGAAGGCGAAACATCTTAGGCTAATATTAGGAGATCAACTTAATGTTATGCACAGCTGGTTTGAACAGGTCGATAGCGATGTTGTATATGTCATCGCAGAGCTTTATCAAGAAGCTAATTATACTAAGCACCACAGTCAGAAAATTACCGCGTTTTTTGCTGCCATGCATAATTTTGCTCAAACTCTGGAGAGTAAAGGGCATCAGGTTTGCTATTTAACCTTAGATGAAACAGCAAAACATCAAGATTTACCTGCTTTGATCGCCTCGTTAGTGACCACTTATGCCAGTGAAGACTTCAGTTTTGTGCGTCCTGATGAATATCGATTGCGCGCGCAATTAAGCGAGATGTCAGCTCAATTATCAGTACCTGTCTATGAAGTCGACAGTGAACACTTTTTATTACCTTTTGATGAACTCGCTGATCATTTCAAAGCAGCTACCCACGTAAGAATGGAAAATTTTTATCGTTTTATGCGCAAGCGCTTTGCTATTTTAATGAATGGCGCTAAGCCTGAAGGTGATGCTTGGAATTTTGATGCGAATAATCGTCAATCTTTTAAAAAAACCGATCTTAAATTTATCCCTAAACCACTGGTCTTTGACAACCCAGCAAGTGATTATTTACAACGGATAAAGCATCATAAGATTGACACGATAGGGCGTGAATCTGAGCATGTTGCTTATCCTATTAATCGCCAACAATCGCTAGAATTATTAACGTTCTTTTGTGAACATCAGTTAGAGAACTTTGGTAATTTTCAAGATGCGATGACCGTAGCGTCACCTTATGCTTGGAGTTTGTATCACTCGCGGCTGAGTTTTTCATTGAACTGTAAAATGCTTAATCCACTTGAGGTCATTGAAACGGCTCTGGGTGCCTACCAAGCATCAGCAGGTAAAATAACCTTAGCGCAAATCGAAGGTTTTGTTAGGCAAATATTAGGCTGGCGAGAATATGTTAGAGGTATGTATTGGGCTAACATGCCTAATTATGCCGAGCAGAATTTTTTAGAGGCAAAGCGTGATTTACCCGCTTTCTTCTGGAACGCGAATACTAAAATGCAGTGCTTAAGAAGTGCAATCTCGCAATCACTAAAACATGCCTATGCTCACCATATTCAACGATTGATGATCACCGGCAACTTTGCTTTACTGGCAGGTATAGAGCCTAGCCAAGTCGATGATTGGTATTTAGGTATCTACATTGATGCGATTGAATGGGTAGAATTACCTAATACCCGCAGTATGGCACTTTTTGCTGACGGTGGTTGGATAGCAACAAAACCTTATGCGGCTAGTGGTAATTATGTCAATAAAATGAGTGATTATTGCAAAGGTTGCCATTACAACGTTAAAGAAAAAGTGGGCGCTAATGCCTGTCCATTAAACAGTTTGTATTGGAATTTTATTGATCAAAATTATGATAAGTTTGCTGGCAATCATAGAATGAGTTTTCCTATTCGTAATTGGGACAAAATGGAGACTGCGAAAAAAATTGAAATTAGAGAGCACGCAACACAGTTATTGAATAATCTAGATAATTTATAGGCTCATGAGTTAGCGCTGGCAAGATAGGCAGACCTTGAGTTAATGGATAAAAGTTATGCGCTAATGGTCTTTATTTATCAGTGGCGGGTATAACGATTATGTTTATTTATTACCTTTAGGATCCTTTTATGCAATTTTCTATGGATGAAGAGTCAAGAATTATAGAAATGGCTTGGGAAGATAGAACACTATTTGAAACAATAGAACATCAGTTTAGTTTACAAGAGCCTGATATTATTAAGTTTATGCGTAGTCACTTAAAACCTAGAAGCTTTAGATTATGGCGGGAAAGAGTCAGTGGACGCTCAACCAAGCATATAAAATTAAGAATTCCTGACGTATCGAGAGGATACTGCCCAACGCAATATAAACAACGTTGATGACAGCTATATCAAAAAATATCAATAAAAAGGGCATCTTATGATGCCCATTTTCGTTTGATTTGTGAGTAATGACCCGAAACGGGTCATACTTTTTAGGCAATCAGTTGTTAATCTTCTTCAACTAAGGTCATCAGCGATGTATTACCACCTGATGCAGTCGTATCAATACTAATCGTTTTCTCGGTTAATAGACGCTGGATCAAATTATCGAAATATTCTGAACTGATCACTGGCAATATCGCCCCTTGACGTTCAGCTAATTTTTCACTGATAAAGTGCTTACGATCACAATGACTGTCGACCACAACACCTGACAAGGCAGGGTGCGCTAACATCGTTGATAAGTGGCGTAAACGTGCAACCTGAAAAACACCTTCATCGGCACCCGTAGAGAGGAACTTGTCTCTAAAGGCGATGGCTTCATCATAATACAAATCAGAAACAACACTAACAACGGTATTACCGGTAGCCAACGCCGTTACAATAGATAGTACCCAGAAGTGAAAGCTCACTGTCGCATCGGCAAAACAAATAATATTACCGCGGTTTTCCAAATACAACACATTAGACTCACCTGTTGGTCCTGGTAAGAATGTCGGCTTTTTCAAACGCTTTTCAATATCAATCAACTGCGAACGAGCGCCTTTTAAGGTCAGATTTAAATCGTCGGCTAAATCTTCAACAATATCAATATGCGCAATTTTGGCTAACAGCTGACGAACACAAGAAAGACGGGTATTTAACTCAGTTAAGCGCCAGCCTTTTTCTGCAGCATTTGCCTTGTCCATAAACAAAGTTGAGGCTTTATCTGATTCTGCATCACCGTCTAAGGCTTCTACCTGTGAAGGTAGTAAGTTAAATTGTTCGGCATCTGGCGTAGCTTTTTCAATAACTAAACGTGTTAAGTAATTGGGTCCACCTGCTTTTGGTCCTGTACCTGAAAGACCACGGCCACCAAAAGGTTGGACACCAACAATGGCGCCAATCATATTACGGTTAATATAAACATTACCCGCACGTGACAACTTAGCTAAATCAAAAGCACGGTGTTCAATACGCGTATGAATACCCATAGTTAAACCAAAACCTGTACCATTAATTTTATCGATAACCGCTTCTATTTCATTGCCTTTAAAACGAACAATGTGCACACAAGGGCCAAAGACTTCTTTTTTAAGGACGCTAATATCTTTAATTTCATAAAGACGAGGCGCAAAAAAGAAATGCTCGTTACCTGCCACTTCAGCTGATATTTCACACTGATATAATAATTGACCATGGGTTTGCATATAGTCACTGTGTGCATTGAGCGCGCTGAGGGCTTTTTCATCAATTACTGGGCCGATATCTGTGCTTAAATATTCCGGGTTACCGACATGTAATTCTGCTAAGGCCCCCTTAAGCATAGTAATGACATTATCAGCGATGTCTTCTTGTAAAAATAATACACGAAGCGCAGAACAGCGCTGACCTGCCGATTGAAATCCTGAAGAAATAACATCGTCAACAACTTGCTCAGGCAAGGCAGTTGAGTCAACTATCATACAATTTTGTCCACCGGTTTCAGCGATAAAAGGCACCTGATCGCCACCTCTATCAGCCAAGGTTTGTGAAATTATTGTGCCGGTTTCAGTGGAACCTGTAAACATAACGGTTTGAATACGACTGTCTGGCACAATAACACTGCCCACTTCGCTGCCGCGAGCAATAACCGCTTGAACAACACCTTCAGGTAGTCCAACCGACTCCATCAGTTCAATGGTGCGCAAGGCAATTAAACTCGTTTGTTCAGCAGGTTTTGCTAATACGGTATTACCGGTAGCGATTGCCGCAGCAACTTGCCCTAAAAATATCGCTAATGGGAAATTCCATGGGCTGATACACAGTACTACACCACGAGCTTCTAAGCGTTCATCTTCTTCGAGTTCAATCGCTTGGTTAGCATAATAACGACAAAAATCAACGGCTTCTCTGACTTCATCAATACCATCTTGAGCAATTTTACCCGCTTCTTTAATACATAAGGCGATAAGTTCGTCCATATGGCGTTCAAGAATATCGGCAACGCGACATAACAAATCGGCACGTTCAGATACCGGTGTTTTCGACCACGAAGCAAATGTTGCTTGTGCGGTGTCGATCATTGCCAGCATGTCATCTTTAGTGTGGTGTTGATGAAAACCTATGACTTCACTATGGTTGGCGGGGTTTTTAACCGCTACCGAGCCTGCAGGTACATCATTTTCATTGATGTGATGATCGGTAAACCAGTTATCTAATGACAATTTTAACGGCGCGATAGCATTAATATCGGTTAAGTCTAGCCCTTTAGAATTATCACGGCCCAGACCTTTCGCATCATGATACAAGGCGATAGGTTTAACTATTTGCTGGTTATATTTATCTTTTAAGCGCTGGGTCTTTTCAACGGGATCGCCCAATAAAGATTCGACTGGCTGAGACTCATCAACGATAGCATTAACAAAAGAAGAGTTAGCGCCGTTTTCTAATAAACGACGGACTAAGTAAGCTAATAGCTCTTCATGATGACCAACAGGTGCGTAAATTCGACATTGAATATTTTCACTTGAGACAATTTGGTCATACAAAGAATCGCCCATGCCATGTAAACATTGGAACTCAAAACCTTCTTTATCATCGCCAGCTAGCTCAACAATGGTTGCCGCGGTGTAAGCATTATGCGTAGCAAACTGTGGATAGATGCTATCTCTGTATTCCAGTAATTTATTAGCACAGGCGTGGTAAGAAACATCGGTAGAAGACTTACGCGTGAAAACAGGGAAATGCTGAAGACCATCTTTTTGAGCATTCTTAATTTCAGTATCCCAATAAGCACCTTTAACCAAACGGATCATCATTTTTCGGTTAGCACGTAGGGTTAAGTCACGTAACCAATCGACGACAAAAAGTGCACGTTTTTGATAAGCTTGTAAAGCCATACCAAAACCTGTCCAATCGCCTAACTCGTTATCACTAAAAACCGCTTCAATAATATCAAGTGATATATCCAAGCGTTCAGATTCTTCGGCATCAACGGTTAAACCAATGTTATAACTTTTTGCTTGTAAGCAAAGCGCTTTAAGTTTTGGCACAATTTCGGCCATAACGCGTGCTTTATGGGTAAATTCATAACGCGGATGAATCGCTGAAAGTTTTACTGAAATACCAGGAACTCTGCGAGGGTCACTTTTACCCGAAGCGCGAGCAACGCCGCCAATGGCATCTATTGCTACCTGATATGCTTTAAAATAACGATCTGCATCCGCCATGGTGCGAGCACCTTCACCGAGCATATCGTAGGAATAGACATAACCTTGCTGTTCTTTAGTGGCAGCACGCGCTGTTGCCGCTTGAATAGTTTCGCCCATCACAAACTGCTTACCCATTATTTTCATGGCGTAGTTCATTGACTTTCGAATAACTGGCTCGCCTAAGCGTCCAATGACTTTTTTCAATAAACCAAAGCTGTCTTTTTTGCGTTTATCGGCATAATTAACCATAGTGCCGGTAATTAATAAGCCCCATGATGAAGCATTAACAAACAGTGAATCACTGCTGCCTAAATGACTGCTCCACTGGCCTTGAGAAATTTTGTCACGAATTAAGGCATCTTGAGTATGTTTGTCTGGCACACGTAATAAGGCTTCTGCCAAACACATCAATACCACACCTTCTTCACTGGAGAGTGAGTACTCTTTTAATAGGGAATCAATTGCGCCATTCCCAGATTGGTCTTCACGAATTTGTAAAACCATTTTGCGAGCTCTTTCCCAAGCTCTACTTCTAGCACTAACATTAACTTCTGCCACAGGTAGAATATGATCTACTGCTATATTTTCATCAATACGATAAAATTCACGGATTTTCTGACGAATTGGGCAGTCTGTGCTAAACGAACCATTAAAAAGCATATACTCTTCCTCAAAATGACTACATAGCAACTTGGTACTATATAGCGATAGTTACAATAGAATTTGTTTGTTTAATTCTGATTTACCTAATTATAAATGTCGCTATAGTACAATACCACCATAGAATGTATTTCATGGTCAAATAAGATATAAAATATACGGTATAATATGTTTGATCGCTTAAAAATACCGCTGTTTACGCTAAGTTGCCATGGCATTTACTTAGCATTTACTTGCTATGGTTGAGTTAATATTTAGTGAGTGTTTTGTATTGCTAAGTTATTTCTTAATGCTGAAATTAAAGCAACTTCTAGTGATTGCTATCGAGCGGTAAACAGTCTTATATTTGCCTCGTTTTTTATATGAAAAAAAGCCCAGACATGCTGGGCTTTATCAATATTAACGCTAAATTTTGAAAGATTATTCACCTTTAGGGTTATAAATCCAAAGGGCGTTGTTAACATGCTTACTGGTGTCTTCACCAATTAAAACACGACCATCGTCCATCACCGCTAAATTATCAGGGTTGGATATACCATTAACATCGCATCTGTTGCCATTGGCATCGCCGTCTGAATTATAAGCGCCACCGACAACGACTGGTTCCATGCGGTTAACGTTGAAATCTGTTTGGACACCAAAGCGATATACCGCGCCACAGTAAGCTGATGAATCAAGCTGAATATCACCTTCATTATCAACCATACCTTTTCCTACTTCAGACATCGCAACATACATGTAAGGTACGGCACCACTAGCAACACCATCATAATTAATCACCACACCTTCCATTTTACGAAATTCAGTGGTTGCGCCTTTGGCTTTAGCTGCACGTAATGTTTCTAAAAAGGCGTAGCGGTCGTCGCCAGTTCCATTGGTTGCCCAATCATCTATTTCTGTTTGTGTGATATAGCTGGTTTCACCTTCAATGTAATCAGCTTCCGTAATACCATTGTATGAATTTATCCAAGTTTTTATTTCAGTATTATTACTGCTCCCCAACTCAATCCACTGAATATCAAAGCCGGCTTTTGCTGGCGCACTTGTTGCGTCTTGCGTTAATTTAGCGGCATATAAAGTACCAGCACTTAAATCACCAGCATTGGTAGCTACAAATTTATAAAAGGCTTTATTGGAACCATCATCTGTGGTGTAAACTGTTTTCCAATCAGGCATGACCACCGAATTTTCATGGGCAACACGACCTAAGGTAAAATGCTTTATTGGGGTTGGGCTTGTTGAAGTTGGGTCTGTAATTTCAACTATATAGCCGTAATCATAGGGATTGGGTAATGTTGAACTTGCTAAATAGGTTTGTAAGTTTTTAACATCTGGGTAACTAGGATAGCCATCTAAATAAGCGGTGTTATTCCATTGCTCGGTATTTTCAGCTTCGTAATTTTCTTCTGACGTTAAGGGGGTGTTCCATGGAGATAAAGTACCAAAACAATTAATTAACGTACCTAATACCGCTGAAAAATCAACGTTAATCGCATCACCTATTGTCCAAGTGCCGCTGTCTTCTTTAGATAGTTCTATACGGCTCATTGCCCCAGGGCGATCTTCCCATGCGGTGAATAAAAAACCTGTGTCACCACTGGCAGAGGTTGGAACGAAGGCATTAAAATCAGGATCTTGAGATTGCTTAATCTTAGTGGCTTGATCAGCACTAGCAATTGCGCCTAAACCATGCGGTAATTGGTTATTTAAGGTATCACCTGCTTGCCCCAAAACTTGGTAAGTTCCGGCAACAACCCGTACTGCCATTTTTTCTGTATCGGTTGTTGGAACCGATAAACTCTCAGTCATAGGGTCAAGCGTACTCCAGTCAAATCCGGTTACTACGCCAACTTTTGCTGGTGTTTCGTTACCTGACAGATCTGAAGGGTGTTGTACATTGAAGAAAAGTTCATCGTTATCCGTTAAAAACATACCCGTAATTTCTGCCCCTACTGGCACGGTTGCTAAGCGGGTTAGTTTTGCTGCAGCTGTCAGGTTTTGCCCATTAGCCCCATCACTCCCGTTAGCGCCATCAGTTCCATTAGTTCCATTAGTACCGTTGACACCGTCATTGCCATTGCTACCATCTAATCCAATAACGCCATTAGAACCATTTGTCCCATTTTTACCGTCATCACCACCACACGCTGTTAACATTGACGAACCAAGAATCACTGCTATGAGTGTCGCTATTTTTCTTTTTTTTAGATTCAGCATTTTATCTTCCTAGAGTTATGTGTAAAAACGCTATTAAAGTAATATCTGGGTGTGACAATTAGGTGACTTCTTTTTGACTTTATTGTTAAGAAAACATGAAAGTTCGCTTCAAATAACTGTAATAAAAGCCTTGTATAATTTACTGATATATAAATGAGGGGCTATTAAAGCTTATGAAAAATTACGTGTTAATATTTAGTTTACTAGTGACGATTTCCTTTATTGGTTTTTCGAGTTTATCAAAAAGTGAAAAAATGATTCCGGGCTTACTACCCGATGTTGACATGAGTGAAATAATCACGCCAACCGCTAATGGTAGTATTAATGAAGAAGCACCTATTCCCTCGCAGTGTTACACCAAAACTGCAGGGAGTAACAATCCCTGTTACACCTGCCATCAAACCTATAGCTATAGCGAAACTGATAGTTACCGCAATAATTTACGTAATGACGGGGTTAATCAGGGGCTTTACAACTTTTCTGATGAAGGTGAGGGTAATAGCTGGAAAAACTTATTTGTTAACCGCGAACCTTGGATAGCAAAAATATCTGATCAACAAATAGCACAATACATAGATCAAGATAACTACAGTCAATTGTCGACGACATTAAAAGATAATGACTGGCAAGGTTTTATTCCCGATTTGAAAAACTATAATTTAGCTGGTGAAGCCTTTAATGATAAAGGTATTGCTAAAGATGGCACAGGTTGGGTGGCGTTTAATTACAAGCCCTTTCCAGGAACCTTTTGGCCAACGAATGGCGCCACAGATGATGTATTAATTCGCTTAGCAGCAGAGTTTAGGCAACTTAATGGCGAATATAATGAAGATGTCTATTTAATTAATCTTTCGCTAGTTGAAATGAGTATTAAGGCTTTACCACAAATAGATATTTTCCCAGCCGATGAAGTAACGCTTAATAGCGACTTAAATATAGATGGTCAATTAACCGGACAAGTTGAATTATTGCTAGCTCAAGAATACTTTGTTGGCGATGCCAAGCAGATTAAGGTGCCTCGTCAACAATACCCGGTTAACACCGAAATTATGCATTCAGTTCGTTATGTTGGGATTGATCAAAAGGGTGAAACCACTATTCCGCAACGGATGAAAGAGTTGCGTTATATGACAAAAACGCAATTATTAAATGACTCGGCAATAGATAGTGCTTATCGGCGAGAGCGCAAAGAGAAACTTGATGAACAATTACCCAGTTATATCCGTGTTAAAGACCGTGGTTTTAATAATAAATTTGGCTGGCTTATTCAAGGCTACATAGAAGATTATAATGGTGAGTTACGACCTCAGTCTTATGAAGAAACTTTCTACTGCATGGGTTGTCACTCCGCTATAGGTACCACTATTGATCAAACGTTTGCTTTTCCAAGAAAAGTAACTGGACGAGCAGGTTGGGGCTATATTAATTTAAAAGGCATGAAAGATGCACCATCGAAAGGACAGCAAGAGGGGGATATTTTACAATATCTACAAATTAATGGTGGCGGTAATGAATTTCGAGAAAACACGGAAATGCAGAGCAAGTGGTATAACAAAGATGGCTCTGTTAATAAGGAAAAAGTAAAGCAAGCGGACGTTTATGCCTTAATTACCCCGTCCAAGCAACGTGCTTATGCCATGAATAAAGCCTATACCCAAATTGTCAGAACGCAGAGTTTTATTCATGGCCGCGATGTTAATATTACACCTGCAATTAACGTTCATAAAACAATCGATGAATCAGTTGCACCATTAGAGCCAGAGCATCGAGTAGAAGGGTGGGATATTCGTTTAGATTGGTCAGATAAAGCGATAAATTAAAAATAGTCCCATAATTCATTATTGTTTTGTGTCGCTTAAATTGCTTTTTAATTAATGGAAACTCACCTTTGTAAAGGGCTATTTTATTTAACATCTAGCCCTTTTTAAGATTTAAGCGTAATTTATAGTGGGCTGTTCAATAATTTTTATGATGTTTTTTTGATCTGTTATCGAATCACAATGCGTATAAAAATGAGATTAACCAGATAAAATAATTTAGCTTAATGACCATTTTTTTGGTCGAAATAGTGTTTGATACAAGGCTTTTATTTGAGTTGTTGTGCTAGCTATTCAAACAGTTGTTTGGAGTTCGAGCTCTAAAATAGTACTTGGAAAATCAGGCTAGCTGTTCTATCTTCTCTTTACAAAATGTGTTTTTTTTGGTATTTTTACACCACTTTTTTGATTGGTAAGACCAATTTACCTCTTGGTTTTTAGAAGATTTACAAAGAAAGTTTAATCACTTTTTAGTTTTATCTAACTCTAGACCAATAAAACTATAGGTTAAGCTGTTAGTTATGACATTGTCAGGTATCCAAAAGCCAGTTAAGCAAGCAAAGTTGTCGGATGTAATTTTACGACAATTAGAAGCCTTGATTCTTGAAGGTAGCTTGCAAGCAGGTGAAAAATTACCACCTGAACGAGAGTTAGCAAAACAATTTGATGTTTCTCGGCCCTCATTACGCGAAGCTATTCAAAAGTTAGAAGCTAAAGGCTTAGTAAATCGTCGCCAAGGCGGTGGCACATTTGTTAGTGACCAAATTCTATCAGGCTTGTCTGATCCGTTATTTGAATTAATGTCGAAAAGTAAAGAGTCGCAATTTGATCTCTTAGAGTTTCGTCATGGTATTGAAGGTATGTCGTCATATTATGCGGCGATGCGGGGCACTGAAAATGATTTTGCTGAAATACAGAAAAAGCATGACAGTATCGGCAATGCCCAGTTAGAAAATGATTTACGTTTAGAGGCTGAAGCTATTTTCGACTTTTATCTTGCTATATGTGCGGCGTCACACAATGCGGTCACTCTGCACTTAGCGCGAAGTATGTCGAGTTTGTTGATTGATAATATTGAGCAAAATCTTACTGTCTTAGCTAAGCGCCCAGATATATTTGCGCAAATGGCTGAATTTAGAAAACGCTTGTTAGACGCAATTATTAGTGGTCAGCCACAAAAAGCTTGGGGAGCAAGTCACCGTCACCTCGCTTTCATAGAAGAAGTGCTACTAAAAATGTCACAAGAAGATAGTCGCATGGAAAGATCAATGCGCAGAATGCAACGTAGTGAATATTAATGGCTATTACGTTGCAAAATAAAATTTAGAAAATAACTGTTTAACGTTAATCAAGGCATGTAAATATGCAAAAGTTGACTATCTTTAAACACAGAAATTTAACTTATAGCTATCATAATTTAAGATGTTGACGTTTAGTGTGAGTGCAAAATTATAGATACAAGGCATTTGTTTGCAGCAATGGTTTGCTATTGCAACAATGAGTAACGCCGTAGTGCTAGTTTTGAAACGCAATAAACCTGCATATAGAGTAATGATGACTATATACACTTACTAACTATTGGAAACTAAGTAATTATGTCTGAGCTCCCAAAAATTGATTTAGATTCATTGGAAACCCAAGAGTGGTTGGAATCTATGGATTCTATTCTGGAAAACGAAGGTCCAGATCGTGCACATTTCATTTTAGAAAAACTTATTGACCGCGCTCGTCGCAGTGGCACACATTTACCTTTTGAAGCAAAAACAGCTTATGTAAATACCATACCTCCTGGGCAAGAGCCTAATATGCCAGGTGATCAAACGATTGAAGCGCGCATTCGTGCAGCTATCCGTTGGAACGCTTTAGTTCTGGTACTTCGTGCGTCGAAAAAAGATTTAGACTTAGGTGGACATATTGGCAGTTTTGCTTCTTCTGCGATGTTATACGATGTCGGTTTTAATCACTTCTTTAGAGCGGCTTCTGAAAAAGACGGTGGTGACTTTATTTTCGCGCAAGGACATATCTCTCCAGGTATTTATGCGCGTGCCTTTATGGAAGGTCGTTTAACTGAATCTCAAATGGATAACTTTCGTCAAGAATGTGATGGTAAAGGGTTATCTTCTTATCCTCACCCTCATTTGATGAAAGATTTCTGGCAGTTCCCAACTGTTTCTATGGGACTAGGTCCATTACAAGCAATTTATACTGCGCGTTTCCTTAAATATTTAACCGATCGTGGTATTAAAGATTGTTCAGCACAACGCGTTTACTGTTATTTAGGTGATGGCGAGACCGATGAGCCAGAATCATTAGGTGCTATTGGTTTAGCTTCACGTGAAGATTTAGATAACTTAACATTTGTTATTAACTGTAACTTACAGCGTTTAGATGGCCCTGTTCGTGGTAATGGCAAAATTATTCAAGAGCTTGAAGGTACTTTCCGTGGCGCTGGCTGGGAGGTCGTTAAAGTTATTTGGGGTTCTTACTGGGATGCCCTTATTGCCCGTGACACTTCAGGTAAACTTTTACAACTTATGGAAGAAACGGTTGACGGTGAATACCAAAATTGTAAAGCCAAGGGTGGTAAATATACTCGTGAGAACTTTTTCAATAAATACCCTGAGACAGCGGCATTGGTTGCCAATATGTCTGATGAAGATATTTATCGTTTGAACCGTGGTGGCCATGACCCGGTTAAAGTTTATGCGGCTTATAAAAAAGCGATAGAAACTAAAGGTCGTCCAACTGTTATTCTAGCAAAAACAGTAAAAGGTTTTGGTTTAGGTGCCTCAGGTGAAGCATTGAATGTTGCTCATAACGTGAAGAAAATGGATGTTGAATCTATTAAGCTTTACCGTGATCGTTTCAATATGCCGATCAATGACGATGAGATTGCTGATTTGCCTTTCTATCGATTCCCTGAAGATAGCGAAGAGTTCAAGTATATGAAGGCGCGTCGTGAAGCGTTAGGAGGTTCTTTGCCTGCTCGTCGTGTACAAGCAGATGAAACGTTAGAAATTCCATCTCTTAAAGTCTTTGACGCAATATTGAAAGGCTCTGGTGATCGTGAAGTTTCTTCAACAATGACCTTTGTTCGTGTATTGAATGCACTATTAAAAGATAAAAAAATAGGCAAGCGTATCGTGCCTATTATCCCTGATGAAGCACGTACTTTTGGTATGGAAGGTTTATTCCGCCAAGTGGGTATTTACGCAAACGAAGGGCAAAAATACATTCCTCAAGATGCTGACCAAGTTGCTTATTATCGTGAAGATAAAAAAGGTCAGGTTTTACAAGAAGGTATCAATGAATTAGGTGCTATGGCATCTTGGGTTGCTGCAGGTACGTCTTACTCTACTTGTAATGCGACAACGATCCCATTTTACATTTACTACTCTATGTTTGGTTTCCAACGCGTTGGTGACTTAGCTTGGGCTGCAGGTGATAGCCAAGCAAAAGGCTTTTTACTAGGTGCTACTGCCGGTCGAACAACCTTGAATGGTGAAGGTTTACAACATCAAGATGGTCATTCACATGTGCAAGCAGGTTTGATCCCTAATTGTGTGACGTACGATCCTACTTATGGTTATGAAATATCGGTTATTGTGCGTGAAGGTTTACGTCGCATGTATGAAGAAAATGAAAATATTTTCTTCTACTTAACCTTGATGAACGAAAACTATAAACATCCGGCGATGCCTGACAATAAAGATGTTGAAGAGCAGATAATTAAAGGTATTTACAAACTTGAAACGGTAGCGGCGAAGAAAGCTTCGAAAAAACCAAAAGTGAATGTGCAGTTAATGGGCTCAGGCACTATCTTGGAAAAGGTACGTGAAGCGGCGCAAATTTTAAGTGCTGATTACGGTATTTCAAGTGATGTTTACTCTGTAACCTCATTCAATGAATTAGCGCGTGACGGTCAGAATGTTGCACGCTGGAATATGCTTCACCCAGAAAGTAAGCAAAAACAAGCGTACATTTCTAACGTTATTACCAAAGGAAATGGTCCTGCAATTGCAGCAACTGATTATATTAAAAACTATTCAGAGCAAGTGCGTGCCTACATAGACACCGAATATCGCTGTCTAGGTACCGATGGTTTTGGTCGCAGTGACAGTCGCGCTAATTTACGTACTCACTTTGAAGTGAATGCTGCTTATGTTGTTGTTGCTGCGTTATTTGAGTTAGCTAACCGTGGTGATGTTGAGCGTTCAGTAGTCACTGAAGCGATTAAACGCTTTGATATCGACACTGAAAAACTTAACCCACTTTACGCATAAGCAGACTAGGAGATTTAATATGTCAGATAGTCAAAAGATTCTAGTCCCTGATGTTGGTGGCGACGAAGTAGAAATTATTGAAATTTGTTTTGCTGTTGGTGATTCAATCGAAGCAGACGAAGGAATTGTTACCGTTGAAACTGATAAAGCATCAATGGACATCCCCGCACCATTTGCTGGAAAGTTATCGGCATTATTGGTCAGTGTCGGTGATAAGATTAAAGAAGGTGATGTGATTGCTGAAATGACATCATCGCAAGCAGTACCCGAAACGGCTGAAGCTACAGAGGAAACTACAGACGAAGCGCCAGCAGAAGCTGTAGAAGAAACGGTTGCAGAAGTTGAGTCAACTCCTGCACCTGCTGAGGCTCCTGCTAAGGCGGCGGTATCAGCACAAAGTGAAATTATTGATATTGCAGTGCCTGATATTGGTGAAGATGGCGAAGTTGAAATTATCGATGTTTTAGTGAGTGTTGGTGATGTTATTGAAGTTGAAGATGGTTTAATCACCTTAGAAACAGATAAAGCGACGATGGATGTGCCTTCGTCACATGCGGGTACCGTTAAAGAAGTATTGGTTAGCGTTGGTGGCAAAGTAAAGCAGGGCGCTATTGTTATTAAGCTTGAAACATCAAGTGGCTCACCGATTGAAGTCGCTGCTCCTGCTCCTGTTGCTGAAGAAGTTGCTGAAGCACCAAAAGCTAAACCCGCACCACAAAAGGCTGCTCCTGTTCCGCATCATCCACAAGCGGGCACAGTGGCTTCATCGGGTAGTATTTATACTTCGCCATCGATTCGCCGTATTGCTCGTGAATATGGTGTTGATTTGACCTTAGTTAAAGGAACGGGCAGAAAAAGTCGTATTTTAAAAGAAGACGTACAGTCTTACGTGAAATACGAACTGTCTCGACCTAAAGCTAATGCGGGTAGCTCGGTTGCTGCGGGTGAGGGGGGCTTACAGGTCGTCAGTGCTAAGGCTATCGATTTCTCTAAGTTTGGCGAAATTGAAACGAAAGCACTTACGCGCATTCAAAAAATATCAGGTCCATTTCTCCATCGTAATTGGGTAACTATTCCACATGTTACTCAATTTGATGAAGCTGATATCACTAATGTTGAAGCGTTTCGTAAAGAACAAAATGTTATTTGTGAAAAGAAAAAACTAGGCTTTAAGATCACACCATTAGTCTTTATTTTAAAAGCGGTTGCTGATGCTTTACGTGAATTCCCTGCGTTTAACTCAAGTTTGAGTGAAGACGGAGAAAGCTTAATTCTCAAGAAATACATTCACATTGGTGTTGCTGTTGATACGCCTAATGGTTTAGTCGTTCCGGTAGTACGTGATGTCGACCAAAAAGGTATTCATCAACTCTCTCGTGAACTCCTAGAAATTAGCATGAAAGCACGAGATGGCAAATTGAAAGCGACCGATATGCAAGGTGGATGTTTTACTATTTCTAGCCTTGGTGGTATTGGTGGTACAGCATTCACGCCGATTGTTAATGCTCCAGAAGTGGCAATTTTAGGTGTTTCAAAATCAGAAATAAAACCTAAGTGGAATGGTAAGGATTTTGAGCCTAAACTTATGTTGCCATTATCAATGTCGTACGACCATCGTGTTATTGACGGTGCCTTAGCCGCACGCTTTACGGTACACTTAGCCAGTGTAATGTCTGATATCCGTCAATTGATCTTATAATTGATAGAGTCTTTGACGTTAAGATAAAAGTGAGTAGGCAGAAATGCTTCTCACTTTTTACTACTTTGGTCAAAGAAGGCGCGATTAAAGATGGTACTTTGGTAGGAGTTTAAGTAAAATTCTGCCCAGTAAAGTATAAATAATATTATATTTGTGGCTTTCCATATTGGCGAAGCGATAAATGACAAAACAACAAGTTAATTGAGGTAAACATGAGTAACGAAATTAAAACTCAAGTAGTAGTATTAGGTTCAGGCCCCGGTGGTTATTCAGCGGCATTCCGTGCTGCAGATTTAGGTTTAGATGTAGTCTTAATTGAAAGCCGAAAAACATTAGGTGGCGTTTGTTTAAATGTGGGTTGTATCCCATCAAAAGCATTACTTCATGTTGCTAAAGTTATTGATGATGCAGCTGCTATGGCTTCTCACGGAGTTACATTTGGTAAGCCAGAAATTAATTTAGATAAAATTCGCGACTGGAAAGATAGCGTAGTTTCCCAACTTACTGGCGGCTTAGGTGGAATGTCTAAAGCGCGTAAAGTGACTACAGTTTACGGTTACGGCAAGTTCACTTCAGATAAAACGATTGAAGTTGAAGGCAATGACGGCGAGAAAACGACGGTTACTTTTGATAATGCTATTATCGCCGCAGGTTCTTCTGTTATCGATTTACCTTTTATTCCAAATGATGACCCACGCGTTATTGATTCAACAGGCGCTTTAGAACTTCATGACATTCCTGATGAAATGTTAGTATTGGGCGGTGGTATTATCGGTCTAGAAATGGGTACGGTATACAGAGCTTTAGGCGCTAATGTTTCAGTGGTTGAATTTGCTGATCAATTAGTACCAGCTGCAGATAAAGACATTGTTAAAATTTATACTAATTTCAACAATAAAAACTTCAACATTATGTTATCTACTAAAGTGGTTGCCGTTGAAGCTAAAGTTGACGGCTTGTATGTGACTTTTGAAGGTAAAAAAGCACCAGCAGAACCAGTACGTTACGACAAAATTTTAGTGGCTGTTGGCCGTAAGCCAAATGGTCATTTAGTTGCTGCTGACAAAGCAGGTGTTAACGTTGATGAACGTGGTTTCATCAATGTAACGAATGAACTACGTACTAACGTTCCACATATTTTTGCTATTGGTGATGTTGTTGGTCAACCTATGCTGGCACATAAAGCGGTTCATGAAGCGCATTGTGCAGCAGAAGTTATCTCAGGTAAGAAACATACCTTTGAACCACGTTGTATCCCTTCTGTTGCTTACACTGATCCTGAAATGGCTTGGACTGGCGTAACAGAGACTGAAGCTAAAGAGCAAGGTTTAAACATTGAAGTAGCTAACTTCCCTTGGGCGGCTTCTGGTCGTGCTATCGCTTCTGGCCGTACCGAAGGTAAAACTAAGTTAATCTTTGAAAAAGAAACGGGCCGTATTCTTGGTGGTGCCATTGTTGGTATCAACGCGGGCGAAATGTTGGGCGAAATTTGTTTAGCCGTTGAAATGGGTGCTGATGCAGAAGACATAGGCTTAACCATTCATGCTCATCCAACATTAAATGAATCTATTGGCTTAGCGGCTGAAATTTTTGAAGGTTCAATTACTGATTTACCTAATGCAAAAGCGGTAAAGAAAAAGAAATAATCATTGTTTTTAAGTAAACGATAAACCTGCATTTATGCTGAAATGCCATTCACTATTGATAGTGAATGGCATTTTTTATGGCTGATTGTTTTAGTTAGCGCTTAATCTTTACTGAACTAAGTGCCTAAGCCCCGACTCACCAAAGCTATTTAGTGAGATTCAGCGATATACCTATTACCTTCGTTTTTTGATCATTATTATCAGTCATCTTCTTTCAATGACCCACGTCGTTATTCGTTTGGACCGACCTGAATTATAAATATGGCAAGTTTACTGGTAATTTTGTAAATAATTTGTAAAGATATAGGTAAATGATTTTTATCGTATCATCGATAATGACAACTACCGCTAATCAACAAGTCGCTAGGATGCAATAATGAAAAAAATAATAATCACTATTCTATTGCTCAGCGTGACCTTCTTAAGTCATGCCGAAAAACAAACGTTAACCTACAAGGAATTTGGTCACTTACCTATAATTCAAGAACCTACCGTATCGCCAGATGGTAAACATATTGCTGGAATATTTAACAGTGAAGATGGTCCGTCGGTTGTGATGAGTGACTTTGGCTCAAATAGTATTATAAAACTTGTTAGCCTTAAAAAGTCTAAAGACAGAATAGACTCGGTTATGTGGGCAAATAATGAACGTTTGTTGGTATCATCGAGTTACTCTAAAAAGCAATGGGGTGATAGATTTCGAGTTAATCGATTATTTTCGGTTAACATTGACGGCAGTAACTTGATTGAATTAAATCGTGCAGCAAACCTACGCAGTTTAACGGGTGCAGAAATCGCTATGTATGATTTAAACAGCTCTCAACAAGTTGTTTCGTTATTAAAAGCAGAAAAAGAATTTGTATTATTGCAGATGTACTCTCCTAAGGATAAAGGACAATCTGTCTATAAAGTTAATATTTATGAAAATAAGTTTGAAAAGTTATTCGTTAATAAATATGACGTTTATAGTTGGGTTGCCAATAAAGCGGGTGATGTCGTCTTGGGTGTAGGTTCTGACGATTATGATAGTACTATTACGAATATATGGTACAGAAAAGACAATAATGATGAGTGGAAGTTATTACACTCTAAAAAAGCGTTCGAAGGTGAAACTTTTTCTCCTATTTTGGTTAGTGATGATAAGGCGATTGTTATCTCTGATCACAAGATACATAGAGACGCACTTTGGCAATATGATATTAAGTCGGGAACCTACGATAAGCTATTATATGCTAATGATAACTATGATGTAGAAGGTGCTATTTTTAATGCGGATAGAAATGAAGTTATTGGTGCTATTTATTTTGAGCACTACCGTAAGAATCATTTTTTTACTGATGCTGACACTGAAATCTATAACATTGTAAAAAATAGTTTCAAGCAATACCAAGCCAGTATTTATAGTATGAGCAAAGATAAAAAGAAAATTTTAGTGGCTGCTCAGCGAGATAATTCACCCCCTAAGTTTTTTTGGTTAGATTTGACTAATAAATCGGGTGGTTTTTGGATCAGTCAATACCCCTATTTAGAAGGCAAGCCGCTGGCTAGTGTTCAACCGTTTCAATTTGAAGCATCTGATGGCATGTCTTTGCACGGGTATTTAACGTTGCCAACAACGCCAATGAGTAATAATAAAAAACCACCCTTGATTATTCACCCTCATGGCGGTCCACAATCAAGAGATTACCAATACTTTAGTCCGTTTGTGCAATACTTTGCCAGTAAAGGTTATGCCGTACTACAAGTTAACTTTCGTGGATCTACCGGCTTTAGTAACGCTTATCAAACCGCTGGTTACCAACAGTGGGGTAAACGTATGCAAGATGATATTTATGAAGCGATAGACTGGTTAGCTGAGACGGAACTGGTTGATACTAATAATAGCTGTATCGTTGGTGCTAGCTATGGCGGTTATGTGGCATTAACGGCGGCATTTCAAAGGCCCAAGCAATTTAAATGTATTGCCAGTATCGCTGGGATTGGTGACTTACTTGAGTTAGCAAAAGATGAGTACAGATACGAATCTAAACGACCTTTTATTGATAAAACTATTGGTAACCCAACGGACGATAAAACTATTGCCAGTCTTAAAGCGACTTCTGCAATTAACTATCTTAAGCAGATCAAAGCACCGATATTATTAATTCATGGTAAACATGATACTCAGGTAAGATTTAGCCAATCTGACGATTTTTATGATGCGGCTAAAGACGCTGATTTAGATATCGATTTTGTTGAGTTTGCCAATGGTACGCATTACCTCGATGAAAATGTAAATCGCATAGAAGCATTTAAGGTGGTAGGTGAATTCTTAGACAAGCACTTGTAAGTGCTTGACTAACTTTATATAAAAACCAGCATCTTTGCTGGTTTTTATTTTTAGGAACAGTAACCTGTCTCAGCACCATCGCCATGCCTTGGCAGCTATGTTGTCTCAGTATTAGTGCATTCTTGGTTGTCGATGGTAGAGTACCGCTGCCTTATACAATATAATTATTATCAGAAAAAGGGCTTATGATGCGTTTATTTACTTTAGCTATTACTTGTTTTGCTCTATCTGCTTGTACCAACATTGTTTCTGAAAACGGAGCTTCACAATGGGATTTTGATCACAATATTCAGTTTAAACAAACAAAACTGGCTGAAAATAAATATCACTTAGAGGTGAACCCCAAGTCGGACACCCACTTTGATAAACTGGCTACTTTTATGATGAGACAATCTTACGAGATTTGTGGCACTTATGGTTTTACCATTGAAGTGTTAAAAGGGATTGAAAAGTTTGACGACAGAAAATCGTTTCCCAATTTAATTATGCCTTCATTATCCGCTAATATTGAATGCGCTAGTCAGTAGAGGCATTTCTGGTCAATGTAAACTTCTCTTACATGCTCACTTAATTACAGACCCAGTTAAGTGAGTCTAGTCCTTGCATTGCTGTGCCATTTTTAATAACTAGAAGATTAAAATAAAAAAGGATTACTTATCTTAGTTGATAGTAAGTTTTACCTCACTCAACCAAAATAAATAACCCTTATATTTCTAAGTCTATTTTAATGTATCACTTAAAATAGAGTCCCCATTAAGGACTCTATATAGCTAATTACATTACTTTAATCGGTACTGCTGGTGCAGTGTACTTAGTAGTCATCTCATGTGTAGGAGGAGCGAATCGTGTTAAATCGATACCTTCTACTGCTGACTTATACTCTTCGATTGTTGGGAAACGACCAAGCATTGTGGAAAGCACAACTAATGGTGTAGAGCCAAGTAACGATTCACCTTTTTTCTCAGCAGTATCTGCTACAACACGACCTTGGAATAAACGTGTTGATGTTGCAATAACCGTGTCACCAGGTTCAGCTTTTTCTTGGTTACCCATACATAAGTTACAGCCTGGGCGCTCAAGGTACATGATGTTTTCGTACTTAGTACGTGCAGCATTTTTAGGTACAGCATCGTCAAATTCGAAGCCTGAATATTTTTGTAAAATCTCCCAATCGCCTTCAGCTTTAAGCTCATCAACAATATTGTAAGTTGGTGGTGCAACAACTAATGGAGCTTTAAATTCTATCTTGTTACCTTGTGCTTCCATATTACGGAACATTTGAGCGATAATTTGCATATCACCTTTGTGAACCATACAAGAACCAACAAAACCTAGGTCAACTGATTTATCAGCGTAGTATGAAACAGGGCGAATAACATCATGGGTGTAACGTTTAGAAGCATCGTCGTTGTTTACATCTGGATCAGCAATCATTGGCTGGTCGATAATATCTAAATCAATTAACACTTCAGCGTAGTATTTAGCATTATCATCTGGTGATAATGCAGGTGTTTCACCTGATTTAATGCCTTCGATGCGTTGGTCTGCTAAGGCGATTAAACCGTTAAGTGTTTTCGCTTCGTTTTCCATACCCTTGTTGATCATTATCTGGATACGGCTCTTAGCAAGCTCAAGTGATTGAATTAATGTTTCATCTTCAGAAATACAGATAGAGGCTTTTGCCTTCATTTCTGCAGACCAATCAGTAAAGGTAAATGCTTGGTCAGCTAATAATGTACCGATATGCACTTCAATGATACGACCTTGGAAGACATTTTCGCCATCAAATTGCTTAAGCATTTGCGCTTGAGTAGAGTGAACTACATCACGGAAATCCATGTGGTCTTGCATCTTGCCTTTAAAAGTAACTTTTACAGACTCAGGGATTGGCATAGCCGATTCACCTGTGGCAAGCGCAATTGCTACTGTACCCGAGTCAGCACCAAAGGCTACACCTTTAGACATACGAGTATGCGAGTCACCACCAATGATGATTGCGCGATCGTCTACGGTAATATCATTTAATACTTTATGAATAACATCAGTCATTGCATGGTAAACGCCTTTCGGGTCACGTGCAGTAATAAGACCGAACTTGTTCATGAATGCCATTAATTTAGGAATGTTAGCTTTAGCTTTACTGTCCCAAACTGATGCTGTATGACAACCTGATTGGTATGCACCGTCTACTAGTGGAGAAATAGTAGATGCTGCCATCGCTTCAAGCTCTTGACATGTCATAGGGCCTGTGGTGTCTTGAGAGCCAACAATGTTAACTTTAACGCGAACATCTGAGCCCGCATGTAATGGTGTGTTCGATGTTACACCAACAGCGTTGTTATTAAAGATTTTTTCAACGGCGGTTAAACCTTGACCTTCATGAGAAATTTCTTTTGAAGTGGCATATACCGGTGGTGTGGCTATGCCAAGTGTTTTAGCAGCGAACGTTTGTAATTTCTTACCAAATGTTACCGCGTAAGAACCACCTGCTTTCATGAATTCTACTTTCTGTGGTGTGAAGGCTGAAGATATATCCGCAAGCTCTTTGTCACCGTTGTACAATTTCTTCGCTTTGGTATCGATAGTTAATACGGTACCCGTCGCTACAGAATAAGCTTCCTCTAAAACTGCATCACCATTTGCATCAACAACGGCTTTGCCACTTGCATCTACTTTCTTAACCCAGTTTTTAAGGTCAAGACCAATGCCGCCAGTTACATCAACGGTTGTTAAGAATATTGGAGAAATACCATTAGTACCCGCAACTACCGGTGCAATGTTAATAAACGGTACGTATGGGCTTGCTTTTTTGCCTGCCAACAGTGCAACGTTGTTAACACCCGACATACGAGATGAACCAACACCCATAGTGCCTTTTTCAGCGATAAGCATGACTTTCGCTTTAGGGTACTTAACTTGTAATGCTTTAATTTCTGCTTGAGCTTCTGGAGTGCTCATGCATTGGCCATGTAATTCACGGTCAGCACGTGAATGTGCTTGATGACCAGGAGATAATAAATCAGTTGAGATATCACCTTCACCGGCAATATAAGTGACTACTTCAACTTTTGCTTCAACTTCAGGTAACTTAGTGAAAAACTCCGCTTGGGCGTAGCTTTCTAAAATATCTTTCGCAAGTGCGTTGCCTGCTTTAAATGCAGCTTCAAGACGCACTGTATCAGCGTCATATAAAAATACTTGCGTTTTTAAAACTTCTGCCGCTGGTTTTGCTACTGCTGCGTCATCAGATAATGCTAAATCAAGAAGTACCTCAATTGAAGGGCCCCCTTTCATATGAGATAACAATTCAAAAGCAAACGTCGGGGTGATTTCTGCGACAACTGACTGAGCTAGAATAATTTCTTTTAAAAATACAGCTTTTACACCTGCAGCACTCGTTGTGCCCGGTAAAGTGTTATAAATGAAAAAGTTAAGGGAATCTTCGCGATGCTCACTTCCAGAATCTTTAATTTGAGCAATGATTTCTGATAATAGATCGGCAGAATCAATGGGTAGAGGCGCTAATCCTAGCTCATTCTTACGATTTTCAATTTCTTTAATGTACGCTAAATATAGACTCATTTAAAACTCTCTCTAGTTCTAATGTGCTAATAACATTGTCATCATTAGCAAGTAAAAATTTTGCTTATAGTTTACCTGATTTTTGAGCTACTACGAATCATTTGATTAAATAAGTACTATTCATCGCAGTGATAACTAATGTAAGTTTTAGTCGTAATGGTTATGTAGGTAGGGTATCAGAGGATAATAGTAAGAAATAATCCCGTAAATTTTATGATACTAGTAGAAAGGTCTAATTTTTTATATCTCGATAATCGCTTATATTGAAGCAAAAAGATCAATAAATTATTCCTATTAGCATAAGATGCAAAGGCCTGATACTTAGTGGTATTTGAATTTTCATAAGATTGAAAGTTATACTAGTAAAGCGAATACTGTAATTTTACAAGGAGAAGCTTAAGGTGTTAATCAGCCGAAGTTAATTTTTCCCTTAAAGCGCACAGGAGTTATTTATATGTTTTACGCTTTAAGGTGTTAATCAGCCGAAGTTGATTTTTCCCTTAAAGTACACAATTTTTCCCTTAAAGCGCACAGGGGGTATTTATATATTGTGCGCTTTACAGCAATAACAGATTTAACTAAGGATAATGACTACCGAGTTGGGCTGTTAATTAAGCTTACTGTTCTGCCAAAACTTAGTGCCTTTCATTGTTGCCTGCAGGGTTAAGCCACTTTCAGTAAAAGTGTAGACAGTTACATCACCGTAATACATTTCTCCTTCAACTGAGCCGCCTTTATTACCCGCTTTTGCTGCGGCATCAACATTACCACCAAAGCTCCAACCTTGATTAACAAAATCATTCATTGCTTGTGACGTATGAAATACCATAACAATACGGTAATCTTTAACACCAAGACCAAGGCCTATAACACCTTCAGCCATATTCATATAAGTATATTTAGCTGAATTATTACTTTTAACCACACCATAGCCTGTGCCAGCTGCCATAAATATTAAATTGATATTAGCATTCGAAAAGACAGCATAACCAGCCGCTGAATTAATTTGGCTACGGGTATCTGGTTTATTAGCAAAAAGTTGGTTAAGCACCGTATCTTTCATGGTGAGAATTTCTTGTTGTTGTTCTGCTTTACTACCATCTCCCATTGAAGCACAAGCAACCAAGGTTAAGCTAAGCACTAAAGAGAACAATTTTTTTAATTGAGAACATCGTTTTTTTCCTTTTATAATTAATTATCTAAAGTTTAGAGCAGTGTTAACTTTTTTATAAGTCAATTTAATCAATAGTAGCTATTTGTTTTAGTGTCTTTGAAAGGATTGTTACCAACTTGCTTTTTTATCACTTTCGTACAAGCGCCAAACAAAGCCAATACCGACGCTGTAAGTAATGTCTTCTTCATAAAGAGGGCTATCTTGGTTGGCTGCACCTTGATGAAATTGTGCTGAGCCAGTGACAAATGCGCGGATATTTTTTCGTATGGGTAATGACAGACCCATAGAAAGTTCAGCGCCCAAATAGCCTCCTTTGGCACTATATTGTTGGCGATTGCTATTGGCGAATTTGCGATCAACCTGATAAAAGTAATCTTGTAATTTTTCAGTCGCAAAAGTTAAGCTAAAAGCGATATTTAAGCCGACTTCTTTAAAAATTGCACCACGCTGTTGGTATGAAATGGTTGGCTCTATAACAAAACCACGATCGTCGATGCGATCAAAATCAGTAGAAAATACCGCTCTTGCTTGCAAGCGAGCTTTGAGTCTTGCATCTCCACCTTGTGAAAATTTATAGTCTTTAACGCGATAAATTAATTGTGGCCCTATTTCAAATAAGAAGTCTAATTCAGGCATACTAGCGCGAGATGTATTGTCATCACTGTCGGCAGAGAATGCACCGCCAAAGGAAAGGTCTAATTCAAAATTACTTGTTTCAACCACAACTGCACGCATGCCATCACCACCACCAACCCGAAACACATCGCCCCGATAAACGACATAGGGCGCGGCTAATGCAATAAAATTTCGCTCGCCTGATGCCGGGTAATTAGCGACTTCTATAGCGCCACCACCAAGTCCAAATTCCCATAAAGGCTGACTTTCGTCGATGTTTTCAAAGCCAGTTAGCCCGCGAACAGGGGATTCGTCTTTGTCGTTAGCCATAACGGGTGATACGAAGAGAGCAGTAGTAAAAATAGCTAAAAAATACAGTTTTATGCAATACATTCAACAACCTTGTTAGAAAAAAATTTTTATATATTAATCGTAAACCATAGTGCGCGGTGATTAAAACTCTTTTATTCATTTTAATGATAGGTGCCTAATGTCGAGACTGAAAAATAAATGTGCGTTTGATAGATAACGTTTTAGTGGCGACTTCATAAATAATTCAAAATATTTTTTATAGGTAAAATTCTTATACTTACTAGTAATCATAACTCGTTACAATTGAATGTTTAATAACCGTCAAAAGCTATTTGTATCTTACTTGCCGATCCGGATAAAATAACCATAATTATAATTATAAAACAACGGACCGTTATGCGCCTCAATTCACTAGCAACTTCATTATTATTATCACTATTCTTAGTCACAGTGTTAAGCGCTTGTAATGAAGAAAAAGTAGCAGACAAAGAAAAGAAAGTTTATCAGGTGCCCGTAGAAACAACTCTCGTTGACAATAGAACGATCACTAATACTTATCAAACAACCGCTGTGCTTGAAGCAAAAGCTGAAAGCAAAGTTACTAATAAAGTCACAGGCATGATTAACACAATATTAGTTGAAGAGGGAATGTCGGTTACCAAAGGACAAACCTTAGCTGAAATTGATTCTGAAAACTATTTATTAGAACTTGAACGTACCACCATAGATGTTGACTCTGCGGTTGCAGAATTTAACCGCAGTAGACCAATAGATGGTGAACAACTGATATCGGTTAAAGATCTAGAGAAGCTTGAGTTTTTAGTGAAAACAAGAAAAAACCAACAAAAAGTGGCGGCGATACAAGTACGTGATTCAAAAGTAAGAGCGCCAATATCAGGTGTTATTGCTTCAAGAATGGTAAAAGAAGGCAATATGACCGCTAATGTTGGTGGTGAAATGTTTACCATTGTTGCCCTCGATACCTTACAAGGGGTTGTTTATTTGCCCGAATCTGAAATGAATAATGTTCATGTTGGTCAACAAGCGTATTTAAACTTTCCGGCAAACGCAAAAGAACTTTCTGCAACGGTTGACTTAATCTCACCAATCATTGATACCGAATCGGGGACTTTTAAAGTGACCTTAAAAGTTAATAATGATAACCATGTCTTAAAACCCGGGATGTTTGCTAAAGTGTCACTGACCCTTGATGTTCATGATAATGCGCAAATTGTGCCACAAAAAGCCTTGCTGGTTACCGACACTGAAACCAGCTTATTCGTTATTCAAGATAATATAGCTAAGAAAGTTACAGTGGTTACCGGTTTTGAACAAGATGGTTTTGTTGAAATATTGACGCCACTAAATGCCCTTGAACCGGTCGTGATTGTCGGTCAGCAAGGTTTGAAAATTGATAGTGCTGTAAAAATAATAGGTGAAGAAGAAACCCAAAATAAGAACGTTGAACTAACTACTGATAATAATGCCGTTAAGGAAAATGCTGATAATCAAGCAACGCAAGACTAATAATTTGTGAACTTGTTTTTACCTAATCGTTAAATTTAAAGGAATTATTATTCATGAGTATTGTTAGTACGGTGGTCAAACGCCCGGTAACGGTAGCGATGTTTACACTCGCTGTAATGTTATTTGGACTGGTGGGTTTTTCACGCCTCTCTGTTTCATTGTTACCCGACCTATCTTATCCGACGTTAACCGTAAGAACGGATAATGCCGGTGCCGCTCCTGCTGAAATAGAGCAATTGATCAGCAAACCTATTGAAGAATCTGTCGGTGTTGTTAAAGGCATACGTAAAGTACATTCCATCTCAAAAGCTGGACAGTCTGATGTGGTTATTGAGTTTGAATGGGGCGTAGCGATGAATTTTGCCACACAAAATGTCCGTGAAAAACTTGATATTATTGCTCTGCCTAAAGACGTTAATAAACCCATTATTCTGCGTTTTAATCCCGCACTTGACCCTATTATCCGTTTAGGACTGTCAACTGAAAATACCCATCCTCGCGCATTAAAAAAGATACGTACCTTTGCAGAACAAGAAATAAAACGGCAGCTTGAAACTATTTCAGGCGTTGCCGCTGTTCAACTAGGCGGCGGTTTACAGCAAGAAATACAAGTTGTTTTTGATCAAGAAAAAGCAGCACGCCGAGGTATAACGGCACAAAGTATTGTTTCACGTATTCAAAGTGAAAATATTAACATGTCGGCGGGTCGTGTTTACGACGGTCAGCAAGAGTATTTAGTACGTACCGTTAATCAATTTGTTTCACTAGAACAACTCGGCAATATGATTGTTAAACAAGCTGATGGCAAAACCATTTACCTTAAAGATATTGCCCAAGTTATTGATGGCGAAAAAGAACGTACCGATATTACTCGTATCAATAATAATGAAGCGATAGAACTGGCCATTTATAAAGAAGGTGATGCAAATACAGTAACCGTAGCAAAAGCGGTAAATAAGAAATTAGCCGAGCTTGAAGAGACCTTACCCGAAGCACTCACTTTTACGGTTATCTATGACCAATCTGAATTTATTGTCAATGCGGTAGATGAAGTTAAAAGTGCGGCGATTATTGGCGGATTACTTGCCATGCTGATTCTATATTTATTCTTGGGGAATTTTTTCAATACGATTATTATTTCACTAGCGATACCTATTTCAATTATCGCGACCTTTAATTTAATGTTTGCCAATGACATTAGTCTTAATATTATGTCATTAGGGGGCATTGCCTTAGCGGTTGGCTTATTAGTTGATAATGCAATTGTTGTGCTTGAAAACATTGCTCGATACCGCGAAAAAGGCGCGAGTATTATTGATGCGGCAATTAAGGGGACCGATGAAGTATCGGGTGCCGTTATTGCCTCGACATTAACCACGTTAGCGGTGTTTTTTCCTTTAGCTTTTGTAACCGGTTTTGCCGGGCAGTTATTCAGTGACCAAGCGATGACCGTTACTTTTGCTTTGCTTGCTTCTTTGGTTGTTGCCTTAACGTTAATTCCAATGCTGGCATCACGCCAATTTAGCCAACATAAACTGACACCAGAAAATGAGAATAACGATAACTCATTAGTCAAAGAAATAGCTAAAACGCCACTGACTAAAAGAAAGAAAACCGTTAAAGTTATGCTTCATATTTTGGGATTCCCCTTCTTATTGATTTTTAATTACTTACCTTTGTTTTTCACCAAGGTATTGTTACTTATTACTAATTTAATCACTAAAGTGCTTATTTTTATTTTTAAACCCGCGCATAGAGTCTTTAGTTTTTATTTTGAAAAACTCGCCTCAGCTTACAGTCGTTTATTGAAATTGGCTTTAAAAAACAGAGCGATTTTAGTCGGTCTTAGTTTGTTCTTTGCGATTGCAGTAATGAGCTTATTACCCAAAATTGCTGTTGAATTAGTGCCTGAAGTGGCAAAGTCAGAATTTACCATTGAGTTAACTCTGCCACAAGGCACGCCCATTAATATCACCGATATGCGGTTAAAAGAGCTTGCGGCCACTATTGCTAAAGATGAACGGGTAAAACACAGCTACTCATTAGCCGGGAGTGGAAGCTTAATGATGAGTTCAGCCAGTAAAGGTGGCGAAAACTGGGGACAACTTTTAGTGGCACTTTACAGCAGTGACGATCTTGAATCAGTCAAAGCTGTGGTCCGCGCTAAAGTTGCCCAAATGGCAGATGTAAATGCTGAAATAGCACAAACAGAAATGTTTACGACGGAGCGTCCACTGCAAATAATTTTGTCAGGTTATGACCTTGTTGCTCTTAAAAAATACAGCGACCAGCTTATACAAAATATGTCGATGGATAACCAGTTTATTGACTTAAACAATAGTTTGCGTGCGGGTCAACCTGAATTAAAAATTAGCTTTGACAACGAACGCTTAGCAAGTTTAGAGCTAAAAGCGTCGGATATAGCCGATCAGTTAGTGACTAAAATCGCAGGCTCAGTCGCGAGTAAATATAACTTACAAGACAGACAGGTCGATATTCTAGTGCGCGCTGATGAAAACTCAAGAAATTCAGCACAAGCTATTCGTCAATTAACGGTTAATTCGCAGCAAGAAAAATCTTTACCATTGGCTGCGGTAGCCGATATTACAGAAAGTATTGGTCCGAATGAGATTAACCGAATTGATCAAAGCCGTGTTGCTATTATTTCAGCTTCACTCGCTTATGGTGATTTGTCTGAAGCAGCAGCTAAAGCAGAAGAATTGGTTAAAGAGCTCTATTTACCCTTTAACATCAAATCAAGAGTGGCAGGGCAAAATGAAGAAATGGAAAGCTCTTTTTCTTCATTAATGATGGCGTTAGCGTTAGCAGTGTTTTTAGTCTATTTAGTGATGGCTTCGCAGTTTGAATCGTTATTAAATCCGTTTATTATTTTATTCTCTATTCCATTAGCAGTGCTAGGTTCGGTATTAGGCTTATATGTTACAGGGACTAATATCAGCGTTATCGTACTCATTGGTATTATCATGCTAACGGGTATTGTGGTGAATAATGCGATTGTCTTAGTGGACCGAATTAATCAACTACGCCATAAAGGAGTTGATAAGCTTGCCGCGATTATGGACGCGAGTCGTTCACGTTTTCGCCCAATTATCATGACATCGTTAACCACTATTTTAGGTTTAGCGCCATTGGCATTTAGCAGCGGAGAAGGCTCTGAATTAAGGGCGCCTCTTGCTATTACGGTAATGAGCGGTTTACTGGTTGCAACAATGCTAACGTTACTTTTAATTCCTGTTTTGTATAGCTTGTTTGACCGAAAAACCTATATTGTCGAAAGCGATGATCTTGATAACGATAGCTTTGAAAACCAGCAAGCGAATAGCGCAACGTCTAATAACATAGCCGAGGCGTAAGATGACAAATTTAACGTCTAAAAAGAAAACAGGTAAGCAAAGTATTTTCGACTTACCCGCAACTGTTTGGTTAACTGCCTTAGCAATAAGGCGACCCGTTACTACGGCAATGTTGATGTTATCGCTTTTTGTTACCGGTCTTGTTGCGAGTAAATTATTGCCACAAGAAAGCTGGCCTGCTCTGAATATTCCGATGGCTTTCATTAATGTTCCGTATAACGGCGCAACACCTGAAGAAGTTGAACGTTTAATTACCCGACCGATAGAAGAAGCCGTTTCTACCTTGGGGGGGATCACTGAAATACGCTCTACCAGTCGAGCGGACAGTGCTTCAATTCGGGTCATGATGGATCTTGGCACCGACCTCGATAGTAAAATATTAGAGGTGCGTGAAAAAGTTGACATGGTACGCCATCTCTTACCTGATGATGTTCAGAGAGTTATGGTGCAAAAGTTTTCCACCGAAGACTTACCAGTAATAAGCTTAGTGTTATCAGGAGATAAAAATCTTTCTAGCGCTTATGACTTCATCGATAAGAAACTGAAAAATCCACTTGAGCGTCTTCAAGGTGTTGGCAAGGTTGAAATGCGTGGCGTTGTGCAACCCAATATAGAAATTCACCTCGACAGCATTAAACTGGCAATGAACCGTGTTGATCAAGCTAAGTTATTGCAAGACTTACGCGACAGTAATTTTTTAGTTAAGTCAGGTTCAATCCTTAATGGTGGTCGAAAGTTCAGAGTGTCACCAGACGGTGAATATCACAGTTTAGCTGACATCAAAAACTTTCAAGTAAAAGCCGGTGTCAGGTTAAGTGAAGTGGCTACGGTGAGCTTAGTCTCTCCACCAAAAAATAGTGAGATAAGAACAGATAGAAAAAAATCAGTCGGTCTAGAAGTGTTTAAAGAATCTGATTCAAATGTTGTTGATGTAACTAATAGTATTGTCGATTTAATTGAAGAACTTCGCCAAGATGATGACTTTAAAGCGATTACCATTGGTATCAAAGATAATAGTGGTGAAGAAATTCAAGAGTCATTAGGTGATTTATTAAAGGCGGGCGCGTTAGGTATTGTCTTGTCTTTTATTGTTTTATTTATATTCTTGCGTAATAGCCATATTACCTTTGTCGTTGTTGCTTCCGTGCCTATTTCGTTAAGTTTTGCTTTAGCAGGCATGTATTTTATGGGCTACACCCTAAACATGCTGTCGCTGGCAGGGCTTTTTATTGCGGTTGGTTTATTAATTGATAACTCTGTCGTTATTTGTGAAAGCATTCTTCAGCAACAAGACAAAGCATTAACATCGATAGAAAAAATTCTAAAAGGTGTTGATAACGTCAGTATTGCCATTATCAGTGGCACACTCACCACTACTATTGTTTTTATGCCACTCTTGATGGGTGAAAAAAACTTTATTACCATTTTAGTCGAGCAAATAGCGGTGGCGATTTGTTTACCTTTATTGGCGTCGTTAATTATTTCAAAAACCGCTATTCCATTAATGCTTAGCCGTGTCGACAAAAAGGCTTTATCGTCAGTGGTAACCCAAGGGAAGTTAGATCGCTGGTATCGGCCCAATTTGAAAAGAGTACTTACTCACCCTAAAATAACTGGCTTTTGCATTTTACTACTCTGTATTAGTGGCGTATTGACCAAGCAAATGGTCAATGTTAATGGCGAGAAGGGCACAACGGTCAAAGAAATTAATATTGTTTATCATATTCAAGGGCAACAACAATTAGCTGATGTCAGTAAATTAGTTGATGAGATGGAAGAGTACCTATACGACAACCAACAAGCCTTCGAATTTAAACAAGTGAACAGCCGAATTTGGTCGAATTTTGCCATGTCTCGGATAAAACTTAATGATGACTATTCAAAAACACTTTACGACCTCAAAGCAGAAATAAAAAAAGGCTTTCCTGATACAGCTATCGCTCAACCGTCATTTGACTGGTCAGATCAAAAACAAGATTTAGTCAAACTTACGTTAAACGGTAGTTCGACTAAACGTTTAATCGAAATGAGTGAATCGGTGATTAGTCAGTTAAGCAATATTGAAGGTTTTGCTGAAGTGGGCATTGATAACGAAGATAAAAATAGAGAGTTAGTGTTACGTATCGATCGCGAAAAGGTGTCGCGTTTAGGTTTAAACACACAAGATATTGCTAGCCGTATTTCGAGTGCACTTCGTGGTACTAACCTGCGTTCATTTCGTGATGCTAAATTAGGTGAGATTGATATTCGCTTGGTTTATCACGAAGAACAAGCCGTACCGCTTGAGCGTATCAAAGAGCTACCTATTTACGAGAGTAAAAGGAGGGTCATTACTCTGCAGCAACTCGTTGTTTTTGATACGCAACCGATAATGCAACAAATTACACGTTCAAACCGAAGAACTACTTTGGGTATTTCTATCAATTTAGCTGATTTAAGCCGTGTTGAAGCATCGACGAAAGTTAAAGAAGTAATGGACAATATTGTTTTTCCTTCAGGGTATGATTGGAACTTAGGACGCCAATTTGCGCAAGATGAAAAAGCTGCGAAAGACATGATGATGAATATGTTTCTTGCGTTAGCCCTTATCTTTATTGTGATGGCAGCGCTTTTTGAATCGCTACTTATGCCTATTGCCATCTTGTCTTCTATTGGTTTAGCGTTTATTGGAGTGTACTGGACTTTTGCTATTTTAGGGATGGGTTTAGGCGAAACAGGCATGATAGGTATGTTAATTTTAATGGGGATTGTGGTGAATAACGGTATTGTGCTCATCGATCAAATTAACAAGTTGAAGATAGAAACAGAAAACATAATGACGCCTATTATCGAAGCATGTGTCAGCCGTATTAGACCCATTTTTATGACGGTAGCGACCACCATTATTGGTATGGTGCCCTTAGCTTTAGCATCAAGTGATAGCCAAGCTTACCCGATGGCAGTAGCGATTATTGGTGGTTTGTTATTTTCAACGTTTACTAGTTTGTTTTTGGTGCCGTTTTGTTATCTGATGCTTGTAAAACTAGGTGAGCGTTCAAGCAATCGTTTTGCTATGGCAAAGGCCTTTGCAGATAAAAAGATTCCGCTATAGTTTATCGATAATAGCTTTTTATAAAGGGGGGCGTGAGCAATAAATGTTAACTCCCCCTTATGCAATAAATATTCTATAATAGAGGTATCGAACACTTTCCGAGTTATCCTATGGAATACGAATTTATAAATGACCCCACCACACGCTACGCGAAAGCAAAATTCTCTTTTGAGCATGAAGTTTTTGGACCATGGTTAGAGGTAGAAGTTGGCAATGATCCTCAAAAATTAACCGCATTATTAAATGTTATTGATAAAGCTGAGCATTCAAGCGCACAGGAGCATGAAATAGTTGGCAGTGAGTATACGGTTAGGATTATTGAAAAAGATGTTTCTATTGCCGCTAACGCGAGCTTAAATGGTGTTGAAGCTTTACCTGAAGCACTCAGTGCAGATGATATAGACTTTGACGATCAAGAGTCAGCAAGTTGTGGTTTAGAAGACTTTCGTGAATTATTATTGTCTTGGGCAAGATTCACCACACATTAACTCACTCGGTTAACCTTAAGTCATTCGTTATTGATAGATGAATAACGTTTTATCCTATTTACGCTTTTATTATTTATACCTTTTCTGATAACAATGACTTTTGGCATTGTTGTCTGACGCCACTTTTTCTTATTCTTTTACAAACTTTGTAGGAGAATAAAATGCCGATAACACGTAAAACCCCTTTCGAACTTTCTAAGCTGACTATTGATAGATCTCCGTAAACTAAAGCTGCGGGGCTATCAGGTAACTATATCGGTATGTTGATTGTTACGTTACTCAGCACAAGTTTATATTTTGTGGGACAGACACTGTTTTCTCCAACAAGTGCTGCTGAAATTATTAATCACCTTGAAACTGATAAAAAAAAGTAAATGAGTCAGTTAACGTAGATATTCAACAACACCCCCCTAAAATCCATGATGTAAATACAGCAGAGCCCATAAATAACAGCGTACTTGATGCAAGCGGCCATGTAGTTGCGAGGCGCATAGCTACAGTATCTTCTCGTGTAACGGGCAAGCTAAACCGCTTGAATATTGAGGAAGGACAAACGGTAAGTAAATCAGAAATACTCGCCGAGCTTGATGATAAGCAAGCATCGATTTCATACCAACTCGCTTTAGCGGAATTATCGGCAAAGCAAGCGGGTTTTGACGAGTTCACTTTACTTTTCAAACAGCAAACTCAGCGATTTAAGCGTAATCAGACCTTGGCTAGCAAAAAGCTGATCAGTGAACAATTACTTGAAGACAGTGCTTTAGAAATGCACAACTCGCCATCCAAATACGTAATAAACAAGCCATGGTTGATTCAGCAATGCAACGAGTTGAATTGGCGCAGTATCCGTTAAATCAACATAAAATTCGCGCGCCATTTGATGGTGTCGTGATCAGTAAAAATGCCCGAGTGGGTGAGCTTATTTCAGCAGGATCTTCTGGTGGTGGTTTTATTCGTACAGGTGTCGGCACTATTGTTGATATGAGTTCGTTAGAAATAGAGGTTGAAGTAGGTGAGGGCTATATCAATCGTGTTTATCCCGGACAAAAAGTATTCGCTAAATTAGATGCATACCCGCAATGGATTATTAGTAGTGAAGTCGTTGCTGTTATACCTACCGCAGATCGTCAAAAAGCGAGCATTAAAGTCAGGGTGAAATTGTTAACAGCAGATCCTCGAATTTTACCTGATATGGGGGTGAAGGTCAGCTTTATGAAAAACGATGAACGCTCGTTAGAGAAAGCCCCTAGTAGCTCAAATAATCACATAGATATAGCTGCACTTTAATGAAAGCCTCTCTGAAGATTTTAGGAAAAAATGATGAAAAATAGCGATAATATTATATTAAAAAATATTAATAAAAGTTACCAAAAAGGTAAAAACACGGTAGTCGTGCACCGCGACTTTAACTTAACGATTCCGGTGGTTATGAAGCAATTGAACCAAGGTCTCAATGACGCACCCATGATTGATAATTTGACTGAAAAAGAGCAACAAATTTTAAAGTTGGTGGCATGGGGCTTTTCTAATAAAGAAATTGCCCGTAGTATATTTCTTGCAGAGGGGACAGTTAAAAATCATGTTTCTACTATTTTATCAAAACTTAATACTCGCGACAGAACTCGGTCGGTATTAATCGCGCTTAATCAGGGTCTTATATAGTATTATTGAAGGTGTTGGTAGACTGGTATTTACAAATATTAATGATCATTGGGTAAATCATAACCAACCTTTCTGTTTAGCAATTCGAGCTGCTTCAATTCTATTTTTAGCGCCTAATTTTGAAGTCACTTCAGAGAGATAATTTCGCACCGTCCCAGCAGATAAGCAGATCAATTCAGCGATCTCTTTTGTTGAGTGACCTTCTAATGAAAAACGTAATATTTTACGTTCATTGTCGCCCAATGGATCCTCTGCAGCCCAAGCTTCAGTTACTAACTCAGGCGCAACAATGACTTTACCCGCATGAATTTTTCTCACTGCATCAGCTAGCGAATCAGAAGGCGCATCTTTGAGTAAGTAGCCTTTTACACCAGCAGCCATAGCACGGCGAAGATATCCACCTCGAGCGAATGTCGTTAAAATCATGACCTTGGCGGGGTGGTTTTTTTTCTGTAATTCTTGTGCTAATTCTATACCTGTCATGCATGGCATTTCGATATCGGTCAAAATTATGTCAATGGGTTGCTGCTGAGATTTCGCAAGCGCATCCTTGCCGTTTTTAGCTTTTTCGACGACTTCAAAATCGTCTTCCATATCTAGTAAAGCAGATAAGGCACCAAGCACCATCGATTGATCTTCTGCAATGAGTATTTTAATCATTTATTTTATCCATTAGCTACAGTGTGCAGGGTTGATATGACTTTGTTATTCTGGCTTTTAGCTGTTATGGGTAGTGTAAATTTAAGTTGTGTATTCGGGACGCTGGCGACATTCATTTCACCACCCATTTTATTAATTCGTGTGCGCATATTTTGCATACCCGATTGCTCTTTTATCGCGGTTATTTGTCCTTGGTCACTTATGGTCAATGTTAAATGTGTGGCAACTTGTTTTAAAACTATCCAGACTTTTTCTGTTTCAGCATGACGAATGACATTGGTGATGGCTTCACGAATAATTAATGCTAATTCTGATTCAATACCTGTCGGTAATGACTCCAACTCAATATTTTCGATCAATTCTATTTTAGCGGCTTCAGTGGCAACTCTTACTTGCAGTAGTTCTCCTTTAATCGTTGCGATGTTATAACCTTTAACCGCGTCTCTAACTTGCGCTAACGTTTTACGTGATAACTCTTCCATCGCTTTAATTTCTATTTTTATTTTTTCAGACGGAAGTCCTTTATCAATCATTTTACCAGCCAGTTCAGACTTTAACGTTATGACTGACAAACTATGACCCAGTAAATCATGCAAGTCTCGACTAATGCGTTCACGTTCTGCTATTTTCGCTAAGTGTTTGGTTTCTTGCTGTGATTGTTTTAACGCTTTATTCTTTTTTAAAACCTCAGTACGATTGATATTTAATAACCCTAATGTAATAGACATAAATATTGCGGGCAACCAAAAGTAACTTGATTTATCCGTTATAACGGAATAAAAAATAATGAAGGCTAACACTAATAAAAGCGTTATAAACGCTTTCCTCTTATTATAAATTTCTCCACTAAATGCAGCGGCATAAATGAAAAAAATATTTGCCCCTATATTAATTTCTGACAAAGCAACGCCAATAAAACACATAGCAGCGATATAATAAATTAAATCATTTTTATGAGCTGCAAATGCTCGAAAATAAAGGACTAAGAAGGTCATCAGTCCGGCAATGATTATTACCATATCAAAACCGTGTACCGGTCTAAAATACAAGTTACCAAAAAATAAACTCAAGAAAAGTAAGTTGCTATAAACCGCATAACCAATATCTTCATCTTGTGGTAGTAAGAAATAATGTATTTTAAGTAATAAGCTCATTTGACCCCGTATTACATCTTATGCAGTAATTATTATGTAGTATATCATCTTCAAAAATGTAGCTAACGTACAGCTAATTTTGCAGAAGTTACCTATTTACCTCTGACCTCAAAGAACGGTTAATTTATTCATTGCTATGCGGCCAGATAAAATAACCATTTCAACATTTTTTAGTTCGGTAATATCTTGCCAAGGCTGCCCATCAATTAATAATATGTCTGCGAACTTACCCACTTCAATAGTGCCTAATTCTTTTGATTTTCCTAAAGCAATTGCACCATTTCGTGTTGCAGCAATGAGTGCTTCAACATCAGAAATACCGGCATTAACCATGCGAGATAACTCATTCCGATAGCTGTTACCGTCGTTCATTTCGACAGGTGAATCAGTACCGACTCCAAACATCACTCCTGACTGATTTAATGCCGCAATATTTAAATGACCTTGTGGCTCTCTGCCCAATATTGGCACGTAGACAATATTATTATCTATAATTTTTTGCATCGTCTTTGCTTTAATAATATTTCCATGACGTATGCCATGTTCAATAGTCGTTATACCCGCTGCAATAGCTTTATCAGTTTCTTCAGGTGTGCCTGTATGTACCGCAATCCAAAGGCCGTGTTCACGCGCTGCACTGGTTATCGCTTGTAACGTTTCATTGGAAATACGTGGCATGGTAACGACGCCTTCACTATTAGTATGGCTCTGATAGACAACCTTTACGCCATCTATTCCCTCTTTTGCTAAAGTAGCAATTTGTTGTTTTACATAAACAGGATCATCAGACTGTACGGTCATGCTTTCAAGCACCCAGTTTGGAATGCCTTTTTTTTGGGTTGGATGCCCGCCTTTGATAGTAAATATGGGTCCCGAAACGAACAGCCTTGGTCCTGCAATGTTTTGTTTATTAAGCTCTTCTTTCAGTGTGAAAATAGCTGGCATAACATCGCCAAGAGAACGATAGCTGGTAATGCCTGCGGCAATAAGCTCACGTCTAACACGGGGTAAAAAACGAAATTGATCCCAGATCATTGCCGGTAAACTTTGTTCATTATCCCTTGATTTGCCACTAAAAAAATGACCATGTAGATCAATTAACCCAGGAACAATACTTTTGCCTGTGGCATCAATCTGAATAACATCTGCGGGGATTTTACAGGTTTTACCCATACAAGATATTTTACCGTTTTCAACTAAAATGCCAGTATTTTTAATCGCTTGTTCACTGGTGCTATCAAATAGCTGTCCTTTAGTGATCCACATGTTTTGCTGCGGATTTTCCCACACATACAAGCCATTCTGATATGAAATCATAAAACTGGCGGTGATTAAAATTATTAATAGGGTGAAATAGACAAAGAATTTTTTCATGGTAATACTCATTTTTGATGGTTAATTGGGTTACTTAAAAGCAAGGGGCGGTATTATTCTGAATAAGCTAAGTTACTGTTAGATAATGTACCTCGTGAAGCATTTGAACGAATATTTTGTCGCTTGGTAACGCCTTGAATACTTAAATCGCCCACATCATTCATCTCAATTTCTATATCGTTCACGTCAACGTCCAAGTGGGCATTACCTGAATCGTTAATACTCACTTTTAAACTGTCAGCCTTGACCGTTAAGTCTTTAATGTCTCCTGCTCCATTTGTCGTAATGTTCATATGTTGGGTGTTCAGAGTATTAGTGCTGGTTAATTCAGCCGAGCCTGAGGTACTTATGCTATTAAGTTGATTGTAATGAACAAAAACCTGCACTGACTCACCTTGATGAAAACCTTTAGTCGTGATAATTAACGTTTCATTTTCTACGGTGGTAACGACATCAGCTATTGGCATACCGGATACTTGAACGACCAGTTTTTGTTCGTTAGCTTGGGTGATAATAACTTCAGCAAGTCCAGATATTTTTAATGCTGTAAATTTTTCTACTTCGCGTGATTCAGTTTGAGATTCAAATACTGAACAAGCTGTTTGTATCAGTACGAAAGACAGAACGATTGATTTGATAATATGTTTCATGAGTGACTTTATGGCTAATTGGACAATGAGCTGAGTTTGCCGAATATAAAGTTTAAGTGTAAGAGAGATTTGTCAGGAGTTGATATGACAAATGTCATATCAGTAAAGCTTAATAGGGATAGGGTAAACACATTACGATTGATTGATGAAAGGACTCCTAATTAAGGAATAACTCATAGCATTTTATGGGAAGGTACCGTGAAATCTATGTGTCAAATATACTGCCAAAACTTAACACCCTTAATGCAATTTTTTATTATTAAATCAAGGGTTTACTTGGTGTGGTAAATATTAGTCTTCTTCTAAATGGCATGATTCAGTGTCTTCAAGATAATCTTGATAGTTGTCTTCATCAATATCGAGTAAGGTGAAAATCATCTCTTGTACATAAGGCCAGTCTGCAGAATTTTGACTGTGTCTATGGTTGTGTACAAGGTTTTCTGCCAGCTTTAATATCGCATAGTAAATTTCTTGTGGACGTGAATTTTTCATCTTGAGAAAATCACGGTCGTGATGAACTAAAATTAATGTGCAAATATCTTTGGGTAATCGCCAAGATGATGCTACGTAATAGCCAATAGTTGCGTGGTTTACCCCATAAAACTCGTCTTCAATAAGGGGTAAAGTTTTACTGGCTCTGTTATAAGCAAGCTCATAAGTCTCTGTATAATTGCTATATTTCATCGCCATGATGGGGATACCACAATCATGAAATAAACCAAGAGAAAAGAGCTTATCTTTTGAGGTGCCTTCTTTGAGCTTTTTGCCAATATGAACACAAGTATGGGCAATATGTGTTGCGCTATCCCAAAAATCTTCTAAAGCGATACTGCAATCTTTTTGGTCAAAACTACTTTTTATTAGCGTGTTAGTTACTAATGAGTTTATGCCATTTAAACCGATATAGTGCACTGATTTATGAATATCTGATATGGAACGTGATAACCCATAATGTGGCGAGTTTATCGTTTTTAAGATAATTGAAGCCACGGCGACATCTTGTGAAATAATGTCAGCTAATACATTTAAGTCAGGCTCATCTTCCGCCATTATTTTTTGTAATTTACGTAATAAACTTGGCTGAGCAGGAATCGAAAATCCACGGCGTATATCAGCAAGTACTTTGTCATCAATTTCTAGCATAAGCATTTATCATTTTATTGGTTAAGTTAATATTATAACTAGTGTTTTTATTGAACTACTATCGCTGAAATTGACTGTATTTACAACTTTATAGCTAAGAATTATATTGCTATGTACTATTGTGAGTGTTTGATGTTTATCGCTTGTTAAATATTTGGAAATACTTAATAGTATTGTTATGTTCACTTAAAATGATAATTATAATGCCGTATATTCTCTCAATATTACCTGCACCTAAAATAAGTTATACGTTAATTAAAGCAATTAAAACGATCAGTGTAGTCTCTTTCTTTTATTCCGCTATTGTCAGTAGTACCACTATGGTTGATTTGCCGTCATGGCAACATAGTGTTTTACCTCATTCACCTTCTTTACGAGGAAGCGCGATTATTGATGATTCTTTGTGGGTAAGTGGCAGTAATAATGCTGTTTTTGTCAGCCAAGATGCGGGTAAAACGTGGCTTGATAAATCTGTAAATAGCCCATTAAAAACAGGTTTTCGTGATATTGCCTTATTCGATAAGCACACTGCGATTGTGATGGGGGTTGGCAGTGGTGAACAATCAGTGCTGTATAAAACATCTAATGGTGGGGATAGCTGGCAGTTGCTTTATCAGAATAAAGATGAAACCGGCTTTTTTGACGCTATTGCTTTTTGGGATCGTGAAAATGGTTTGCTGATGGGGGATCCTGTTGGTGGTTTTTACATGATCAAAAAAACCAGTGACGGCGGGAAAACGTGGCGGAGAATAAGTATTGATAAAATACCACCATTAGTTGAAAAAGAAGCTGCTTTTGCTGCAAGTGGTAATACGCTAATTGTTGGCAAGCAAGGCAAGGCTTGGCTAACAACTGGCGGATTTTCAGCATCGGTTTATAGCAGCGAGGACTTTGGTGAAACATGGCAACGACATGCGGTGCCGTTATTTTCTGAAACACAAACAGCGGGTGGCTATGGTTTAGCATTAAATTCACAGCAACAAATATTTGTCGTGGGTGGAGACTACGAGCAACGCCCAGCAAGTTATTCTAATATAGCAACATTTACTAATAACCAGTGGCGTTCAGTCACTACAGGGCAGCATGGATTACGTTCAGCAATGAGCTGCCAAGGCGATGTTTGCATTGCAACCGGAAAAACCAGTAGTGATATTTCATATAATTCAGGAGAAACATGGCAAGTATTGGCAAACCCTGAGGGAGAAAAAGACGATAAAGGGTTCTATAGCTTAGCGAGTAGTAAAATGATGTTTTTAGCCGCGGGCTCTGAGGGGAAAGTGGCTGTTTATTCGTTAAGGCAAAAATAATTTTATGAGACAAAAGCTTTATCTTTAGAGAATTGAAATCAAAGATAAAGCTTGAATTTTTTATTCATAAGCCGTTAGTGGCTTTTACCCGTAGAGTCACGAACAATCAGTTGTGGCGTGTAATGATGAACACTGTTTTGAGCGGTTTGTTTACGCGACTTTGCAATTAATAAGCTCGCTGCATCTTCAGCAATTTTTTGGTTCGGTTGATTTGCTGTCGTTAAACGTGGCCATGTTTGGCGAGAGAAAGGCGAGTTTTCAAAACCAGCAATAGAAAGTTGATCTGGTATTGATATCCCCATTAACCGAGCAGCAAACAAAGCACCCGCCGCAATTTCATCGTTACATGAGAAAATAGCGCTTGGGCGAATATCTTCAGACATTAATTGCTTTGCGCCAAGTACGCCAGATTCAAAAGAATACTCGCCATTAATAATTAACCGCTCATCAAGTGCAATGCCATTGTCAGATAAGGCTTGTTTATAACCTCTTAAACGTTCAACCGTTGACATATGTGCTGCTTCACCGGCAATAAAACCAATGTGTTTATGGCCTAAATCAATGAGATGTTGAGTAATACTTACCGAAGCTGCATGGTCATTTACCATAATGCATGGGGCTAATTCATCGGGTGCTACATCGCCAGACATTATCCGAACAACATCAACATTTAGGTCGATAATTTTTTGGACAAATTCAGGCATTTCAGAGAAAGGTGGGGTGAGCACTAAACCAGCGACTCGTGTCTTTCTAACCATGTCAGCAATTTCATCAAGTACATGTACTGATTTTGCTTGGCAAGGATGAATAAGTAATTCAAAACCTTGTTGTTTACAAGCCGCTAAAATACCATTTTGCATATCAATGACATAATATGCATTAGGGTTATCATAGATAAAAGCAATGCTGTATGCCTTAGTACCCGCTAAGTTTCGCGCCGCTAAGTTGGGCTGATAATGTAGATCATTTACGGCTTCCATGACTTTATCTCGAGTCAATTGTCGTACAGATGATTCATTGTTCATTACTCTTGAAACGGTTTTTATCGAAACGCCCGCTTGTTTGGCAACATCGTTTATTGTAGCTTTCATCGGTTAAAACGGCCTTGTGTATTATTCTTGTTATGTAACCCTAATGCAGCGCAACAGAGTATTGTTTCTTTGGCACGGCGGCAACTACTTATTTTAAAATAACTCAAACCTTTATACTAATCTATAGAAATAAAGGATAAAAATTCAAATTGACAGCGCTGTCATTATCAAATATGGTACAACATTAAAGGGTTAAATTAATGCACTATAGGAATATTTATGTCAAGTCGTCAAACACTCAATAGTTGGAAAAAGCTGACTCAGCTTGCTCAACAGAAACAATCTCAGCACATGAATGATCTGTTTGCTCAAGACAGTGAACGCTTTGACAAGTTTTCTATAGAGTTACCTAGATTACTGTTAGATTATTCAAAGAACCTCATTGATACTGAAACAATGGATACACTGTTCAAGTTGGCTAGTGAATGTAAAGTTGTTGAATGGCGCGAAAAAATGTTTATTGGCGCAAAAATCAATAAAACAGAAGACCGTGCTGTTCTTCACACAGCTTTACGCCGTAAAAGCAAAGAGCCTCTGATTGTTGATGGTGAGAATGTCACCACCAGCGTTCAAATGCAGTTACAGAAAATGGAAGCTTTTGTAAATCATGTTCGTGAAGGTAAGTGGTTAGGTTATTCAGGAAAGCGTATTACTGATGTGGTTAATATTGGTGTTGGTGGTTCCAACCTTGGTCCACAGATGGTCACCGAGGCGTTAAAACACTACAGTGATAAAAGCATTAATGTTCATTATGTTTCTAATGTAGATGGCGCGCAAATAGTAGAAATACTTCGTCCGCTTGACCCAGAAAGAGTGCTATTTATTGTTTCCAGTAAAACCTTTACCACGACCGAAACTATGACTAATGCTAAAACAGCAATAAGGTGGCTTAGCGCATCGTCGTTTGATGATAATGCGGTCGGTAAACACTTTGTTGCAGTAACCGCGAATAAAGAAAATGCCATGGGGTTTGGCATTAAAGAAGAAAATATTTTCGGGATGTGGGATTGGGTCGGAGGGCGCTTCTCATTATGGTCAGCAATCGGTTTAGCAATAGCGTTAGATCTAGGTTTTGATAAATTTATAGAATTGCTTGATGGCGCTAATGAAATGGACGAACACTTTCAAAGTGCACCACTAGAAAAAAATATGCCAGCAATAATGGCTTTACTTAGCGTTTGGAATACCACCTTTCTAGGAGCTAGATCTCAAGCGATCCTCCCTTACGATCAAACCTTACATATGCTCTCTGCTTATTTACAACAAGCTGAAATGGAGAGTAATGGTAAATCTGTTTCGTGGAATGGTGATGAAGTTGACTATGCCACCGTACCTTCAATATGGGGTGAACTGGGTATTAATGGTCAGCATGCTTTTTATCAGTACCTGCACCAAAGTAATAATGTGGTACCGGCTGATTTTATTGGTTCGGTTGCCAGTGTTACGCCGGTATCTGGTCATCACGAAACGTTAATGTCGAATTTTTTTGCACAGACACAAGCATTAATGACTGGCGTCAATGAAAAGCAAGTTCGTGCTGATTTGAAAGCAAAAGGACGGACAGCTGATTACATCGATAAGGTGGCCCCTCATAAAGTGCACAAAGGGAATCGTCCAACCAACACGATTCTTTTAAAACGCATAGATCCTAAAACGTTAGGCAACTTAATTGCACTCTATGAACATAAAATCTTTGTGCAGGGTATTGTGCTGCAAATATGCTCTTTTGACCAATGGGGCGTTGAATTAGGTAAAGGCTTAGCAGAAAGTATTCATAAAGAGCTGCAAAGCGGTAATGTTGCGCTCAGTCATGATTGCTCTACGCTTAACTTAATGAACTATTATAATAAAGCTAAATAAGCTTTAATTTTACTTTAGTTTACTTTAAACGCTGATAAATTTTCAGCGTTTTTTATTTTTGAAACAATAAAATTACTTGTGTCGACTTCTTTAATGACATTAAATTCTAGTATTCGCTAAAGTAATTTTTTATTCATTAAACGTTACTTTAAATGAATAAAATAGTACTAAAAATGTATAAAAACTGTTTATATGTACGAGAAAAATACAGTGTATTTATAAAAAAACTAAAATAAAACTCTATTGTTTACAGTTTGTTGCATTAAAGGTGCTGATTAAATGGTAATCAAGTGTAGCCAGATGGTCATTTATTGTGTAATGTTTTACCAACCTATGACAACGCTGTCATGAATTAAAAAGACAGCGCTGTCTTTGATAAGGTTATAAAAACATAACTATTATATTTAAAAAAACGTGTGTAAGGGAAAGTCGATGTCAATTCAAAAATTTAAAAAAGGCATGTTAGCGAGTTCAATCGCTCTAGTGCTAGCGGGCGGTGCTACACCATTCGCAATGGCTGCTGAAGAAGTTAAAGCTGCCGAGCAAGAAACTGAAGTAATTGAAGTTCGCGGAATTCGTGGTTCTTTGAAAGAAAATATCAATGCCAAACGCTTCGCTGATAGCGTTGTAGATGTTATTACTGCAGAAGATATCGGTAAATTTCCAGACAAAAACGTTGCTGAGTCGTTATCACGTATTACAGGTGTTGCTGTTAGTCGTGAGTTCGGTGAAGGTGAGAAAATTTCAATCCGTGGTGCTGGTCCAAAATATAACCGTACATTATTAAACGGTCAAACAGTGGGTTCTGCTGATTGGTTTATTCTTGATGAAGCTAACCGTAGTTTTAACTACACCATGTTGCCATCTGTAATTGTGAAAGGATTAGAGGTTCACAAATCAGCTACAGCATCAATGGATGAAGGTTCAATAGGTGGTACTGTTGTTTTAAATACACGACGTCCACTAGAAATGGATGCTAACAGTGTTAGCATTGGGTTAGAAGCACAATACTCTGATGTATCAGAAAAAACAGATCCGCTAGCTTCTGCGATGTATTCTTGGAAAAATGAAGACGAAAATTTCGGTTTTATGGTCTCTGCTGTAAAACAAGACCGTACACTTGAACGCCAAGGCTTTGAAGTTTTAGGCTGGCAAAAATCACCCGATGATGACTTTATTGTTCCTGGTAATTTAGGTGCTCCACGTTTCCTTCAAGACCGTGAACGTTCAACAGTATTTGCTACGTTACAATACGCTCCAAGTGATGAATTGTTAGTTACATTTAATGCACTTCAATCTAAAATGGATGTCGATAACCAAAATGCTAACTTGCTTAATTTCCCAGCAAGAAATAGAGCGACAGCTATTGCCAATGCTACTAAAGTAAAAGATGGCGCTATTTTAGCGACATCAGATCCTTTAGGGCAAGCGTCTTATAATATGATCAACCGTGTTTCAAGCACTGAAACAGAGCAATACCATTTAGATATCGATTATGAAACAGACGATTATACTCTTAACTTTGAAATTGGTACTACAAAAGGTGAAGGCGGAACGATACGTGAAACATCTTGGGAATACAGTGCAGTAGAAGCAGGTTATGATTATGACCTAACAGGTAAGCCAACAGTTAACTTTGGTGTTGATCCTTCTGACGGTTCTGAATTTGCTGCTGGTTGGATTTGGGGTGGTGCTAAGCCTGCTGAAGATAAAGAATCATGGGTTCAGCTAGATCTTGAGGTGCCTGTTAACGTAGGTGCATTCTCTATAGTTAAATTCGGCGTTAAATCAAGAGACGCTGAACGTTCACAAGATCGTGAAGTATATAGTTGGCATGCAACTCAAGCAACAGATCCTAATTCAGATTGGAATGGTACAATGCAATCTATCTTTGCTAGTTGTCCAACAATGGCTGATTGTGATTTAGATGCATTAGGTAGTGTAAATGTTGACACGGCAGCGGGTGGTAACATTGCCAATCAAATTGTACAAAATCGTTCAGTTATGGAAGCATTGGCCTTTGGTCCAGATGCTAGATATGCTAACCATGAAGGTTTAGGTGAAGTTTGGTCGGTTGAAGAAGATATAACTGCCTTATATGTTCAAGGTGATTTTTCTGGTGATGGTTTCCGCGGTAATGTAGGTCTTCGTTACGTTTCTACTGAGCAGACATCTTCAGGTTATGAATATTCAAATGATTCTTCAGGTTTACGTACTAAAAATGGTAGCTGGTTAAACCCTTCTAGTATTGAGTGGGTAAGTCAAGATAATGATTATGCTGAGTTCTTACCTAGCTTTAATATCGCTTTGGACCTTGCTGAAGATCAAATCTTACGTATTGGTGCTGCACGTGTAATGTCTCGTCAAAACTGGCAGGATATTTCAGGTAATGAATCTATGGGGGCGTTATCAACAACGGCCCAAAATACAGGTACTCGTGGTAATCCTCAATTAAGACCTATCATCGCAAACCAATTTGATATCTCTTATGAGTATTACTATGCAGACGCATCTTTATTTTCTGCAGCATACTTTGTGAAAGATCTTAATACATTACGTACTAGCACTATCGATACTCAACCTAGATTTTTTGAGAGAGAAAATCAGTTTGTTGATGTTGATTTCACTCAACCGGGTAATGGTTTTGGTGGATTATTAGACGGTGTTGAATTAAGTCTTCAGCATGACTTCGGTGGCTACGGTGCAAGTATTAACTACACTTATACAAATTCAGACGCAGATGAAGAGCGTGATGAAGCTAACCTTGGTTCTGGTTTAATTGAAGGTACATCTGAAAATTCATTGAACCTAACTGCATACTATGAAAATGATACTTTTGGTGCTCGCATTATGTATAACTATCGTAGTGCATGGTACAAAGGAATTAACTTCTCAGGTATTGAAGTTTATAACGATGACTTTGGTCAGTGGGATGCAAGTGCAAACTGGAACTTCAGTGAAAATGTAACATTTACGCTTGAAGCTGTTAACCTTGGTGATGAAGAAATCTTTGAATACAATGTTGATAAAGCACGTTTAGTATCACTATATTCGAACGGTCGTCGCTTTGTTGCTGGTGTACGTCTTAACTTCTAATTATTGAGTTAACATTGACATGACAAGTAAGTCGAGCTTAGGCTCGGCTTTTTTTTCTAGTGAATATCTTATAAATATTACATATTTAATTTTAATCAGATTCAGAGAGTTGCATGAATTCACCAATAAAAAATATTGCGATCGTAGGCGGAGGAACAGCTGGTTGGTTAACTGCTTGTATACTTGCGAAACAATTAAATAATGCGAATGATGTAACAACAACTATTACCCTTATTGAGTCTGCTGATATACCACCTGTTGGCGTAGGTGAAGGTACAGTGCCTACCATGCGTCAGACCTTAAGAATGATTGGAGTTAATGAAACTGAATTCATTCAAGAATGTGATGTTACGTTTAAGCAGTCAATTAAGTTTGTAGATTGGCTACATACGCCGAAATCAGCACATCACCACAGTTATCATCATTTATTTAATTACCCTCAAACTCCTGGCTTCGATCTCACGCCTTATTGGTTATTAAATAAAGGAAATGATAGCTATGCAAGTCATGTCAGCTTTCAAGAAACGATATGCGATTTACATTTAAGTCCAAAACGCATTACCGACAAAGAGTATGCTGGTACATTAGAGTATGCTTATCACTTAGATGCAGGGAAATTTTCAAAATTCCTAGCGAAACATGGTTGTAAAAACTTAGGCATTAATCATCGAATATTGACTATTGAGGAGGTTGTTTTATTCCCTGACGGAAGTATCGAAAAACTAAGAGCAAAAGATAGTCAAACAGTAGATGCAGACTTTTTTGTTGATTGCTCAGGTTTCTCTAGTCGTTTAATGGGGCAAGCATTAAAGGTTAGTTTTGTCAGTAAAGCTCATCAGTTACTTGTTGATAATGCGCTTGCTATTCAAGTTCCGTATGCTGATGAAGAAAAAGAAATTCCACCTTATACCATTTCAACAGCTCATGAAGCTGGTTGGACATGGGATATAGGGCTTTCGAAAAGAAGAGGTGTTGGTTATGTTTATTCTTCAAATCACACATCCCATGATAGAGCAGAAGAAATTTTAAGAAATTATATCGGTGATGAGTCTGCTGATTTATCAGCCAGACGCATACCTATGGAAGTAGGGTACCGAGAAAAGTTTTGGCACAAAAACTGTGTAGCGATAGGTCTTTCTGCAGGTTTTGTTGAGCCTTTAGAAGCAACGGCATTACTTATTGTAGAAGCTACAGCCAAGTTACTCGCCGAGAAACTCCCAACAACTACCCATGGAATGGTCTATGCTGAAAAATCATTTAATGATATTAGTCGGACAGCATGGGATAAAGTCATCGATTTTATTAAATTACATTACTTTTTAAGTAAACGACGCGATAACGAGTTTTGGTTAGATAATGTTAACCCCAAAACAGCACCTGATAGCTTATTAGAAAAGCTGGAATATTGGCGATTTAACTTACCCACCCAATCAGATTTTTCGAGTAAATATGAAGTGTTTCAATTAGAGAATTACCAGTACGTACTTTATGGTATGGATTTTATGACAGATCTTAGCCAAATAAGTGAACGTTATCCTCATATTGACCAAGCAAACAAAGCTATAAAGAGAATTAAACAACATGCTTTGCAAGCCCAGAAAAGCTTAACGTCGCATCGAGATATTATTAATAAAATAAAAAAGTATGGCATAAGCAAAATATAAGGTATTTTTTTGCTTATACCTCAACAGAAATTTAAGAGGACTTAACAATGACAACAATAAATATGATTCCACTAGATTCCGTTAAACATAAAAACTTACGTGTAAATGTTGACCGTAACTATGCACACGTTAGTAATCAAAATATGACGCCTTTACTCGCTTCTGAGTTTATACCTGCATCAACAAATTTCCCTATTGTTTTTGTTAAACAACAAGAAACAGGAAAATTCAAAAGTGTGGGTTTGTTAGGTCTTAATGCCAAAGAAAACTTAGTTTTTGCTAATAATAAAGTGCGTAGCAACTATATTCCTGTAAATATTAGGCGTTATCCTTTTGCTGCAGGTGGAAAAGTAGCGGATGAAAGTGAAATGATCTTATGTATCGATGAGAACAGTGCACTTTTGAATGAAAAAGAAGGTGTTCAAATTTTTGATGAAGATGGCAAGCCTTCAGAAGCAACTCAGCAAGTTACAAATATGCTTACTGACATTTTAGCGAAAGATGCAGCAACGGATATTTTTATTACCTTCTTAGTTGAAAATGACTTATTACAACCAGCAGAGGTAACACTTACCCTAGGTGAAGAAGGAGAACGACAGCTTAACGGGCTTTATAAAGTTGATGAAGAAGCACTAAACGAACTTTCAGATGATTTAGTATTAACACTTTACAAGCGTAAATATTTTGCAGCAATTTATGCTCATTTAGCATCCCTTAGTCAATTTGATCGCTTGTTACAGTTAAAGTCTAATTTTACCCCAGAGTAAGAGAGTATATATGTATAAAAGAGCCCTAAAAAGAATTGCTTGTTGGCATAATGTAACGCCTGAGGTATTTAAAGAAGAAATACTCCCCTTACATCAACCTGCAATTTTAAAGGGGCTAGTAAATGATTGGCCTGCTGTAAAGCAGGCGAAACATAGTGTTGAAGGTTTATATCAATATTTTTCTGATTTATATATAGGTGGTGACATCCAATTTGCACGGATACCACCAGAAGAAAAAGGACGATTCTTTTATAACAAAGAAATGACTGATTTTAATTTCAAAAGAGAAGTTGGTCCACTAGATGCATTTTTCCGTGATGTATTAGCCAATAGTAAAGATAACAAAGCGGACACTCTTGCCTTACAAAGTGCGCCAGTTGCTGATTATTTTCCTGAATTTGAAAAGAATAATCCTTTTCAATTTTTTGATAAAAGTGTCCCACCGAGAATTTGGATTGGTAACGATGCTGTGGTATCTGCTCATTATGATGATTCAGAAAATATTGCTTGTGTTGTAAGTGGACAACGAACCTTTACCTTATTTCCTCCAGAGCAAATCGAAAATCTTTATGTAGGTCCTATGGATTTTACCCCCGCAGGGGCTCAGTTGAGTTTAGTTGACTTTAATGAACCTGACTTTGAGAAGTATCCTAAATTTCATCAAGCTCTTGATAATGCACTTGTTGCCGAGCTTGAACCGGGTGACGCTATCTATATTCCGATCCTTTGGTGGCATCATGTTCGGGCTAAGGGAGGCGTCAATGTATTAGTGAATTATTGGGAAGGTGGTTCTATTAATGGCAAAACTAAACCTGTTCCTGCTGATACGATATTAATGGCAATGCTTTCTATTCGTGATTTACCTTTAGTACAAAAGAATACTTGGAAAGCTTTATTTGATTATTTCATCTTCTCAGATCAACACCAAAAGTATGAGCATATCCCCAAAGAAATTAGAGGGATTTTAGAACCTCTAGATGAGCAAACCAAAAAAGGGGTAAAGAAGTGGTTAATAGGACAACTTAAATAAATTGTTAAATAAGTAGTATGGCGTTAATAAATGAGTTTCAGGCGAATATACTCTGAAGGAATTATGAATGAATAAAGCGATAAAAAACATAGTCATTGTTGGTGGCGGCACAGCCGGTTGGATATCTGCAGCAATGTTAGCCAAACAGCATTGTGGTGGTAAAAATTCGAATGTTAGCATCACATTGATTGAATCAGATCAAATATCTACAATAGGGGTTGGTGAAGGTACTTTTCCAACAATGCGAAAAACATTACGCACTATTGGTATTTCTGAAACTGAATTAATTAGACGATGTGACGCTACTTTCAAACAAGGCGCTAAATTTGTTAGCTGGCGCCTGAATGATAAAAAAGAATTTTATTATCATCCTTTCAATGTACCCAGTGGTTATGGCCAGTTTGATATGGCTGCCTATTGGCAGAAGAAAGAAAACCAACAACAATATGGTCGATTTGCTGAAGCAGTAGATTTTCAGGATCAGATATGTGAAGCGGGACTTGCTCCTAAAAAAATAGTGACTCCTGAATATCAATCGATTCTGAATTACGCTTATCATTTTGATGCTAAAAAAGTGGCTGAACTTATTAAAGAAAAAGCCATTGAGATGGGCGTTAACCATGTGGTTGATAAAGTTATTGACGTGAATTTAGATGATAATGGTTACATTGAATATCTGGGCTGTGAAAAAAGTGGACGAATCAATGGTGATTTATTTGTAGATTGTTCAGGATTTGCCGCACTCCTCATTGACAAAACGATGAAAGTCCCGTTTATCTCGGCTAAAAAGTATTTGTTTAATGATTTTGCAATCGCAACGCAAATACCTTATGACGAAGGTGAAGATATTGCTTGTCATACAATCGCAACAGGACAAACCGCTGGCTGGACTTGGGATATTGGCTTAAGTAGTCGTAAAGGTATGGGATATGTATATTCAAGTGACCATACGAGCCATGAAGACGCGATTAAAACCTTTGCAGAGCATATTGGTCCTAAAGCAGAAGGGATGGATTTTAGAAAAATCCCTTTTACTTCAGGATATCGAGAGAAATTTTGGCATAAAAACTGTGTCGCTATTGGTTTGTCAGCTGGATTCTTAGAGCCCTTAGAAGCTTCAGCATTAATCTTGGTCGATAATTCTGTCGAGTGGATAAGTGAACGGCTACCGACTGACTTTAATAGTATGGAAATTATTGCTAAGCAATTTAATAATGGCTTTATTAAAAAGTGGGAAGCAATAATAGACTTTTTGAAACTGCACTATGTGCTTTCAGAAAGAACAGATGAAGCATATTGGCTTGATAATATTCAAAAAGAATCAATGTCAGATCGTTTGCAAGATTTATTAGCGTTGTGGAAATATCATCCACCTCATATTAATGATACTGATGCTCAGTTTGATGTTTTCCCAATTGCGAGTATTCAATATGTTTTATATGGCTTGAATTTCAAAAGCGACTTAAGCAAACAAGACTATTTATATAATAATGATATGCTGGCTAAAAAGCACTTTCAGCAAAACTTGAAAATGCTCGATAAAATTAAAAGTAGCTTACCAAGTCACCGTGAGTTTATTGAAACAATAAAGCTACATGGGCTACAAAAAATTTAAGTTAGCAATAAAGTGATAAACGTTTAGGGATGATCAAAAAGGGATTACCATTTGATTATCCCTTTTTTGATCACATCATCTTGTTGCAATGCTTCACCCATCAAAGGTGTTAGTGACAATTTTATACGTGGTTTCCCTATATCTAAACCCATTGAGGGCTTTATTGTCGCTTCATCAATAGCTCTTGCCACAGCGATTATTTCGTCGATAGGGGAAGGCTTCTTAATTTGCTTAATTTGTTTGGCAAACTTTGTTGCATTGAAATATAACGCGACAGATTTTTTAAATAGTTTCATCCAGTTTTTAGCGTATTCTCTGCCTGAACCGCTTGTTTTATGTAGATAAGTATTAAGCGTCACAAAGAATTTTTTGTTTTCTTCAATGAAGGTATTGTTCGTTAGTTCGATATCTAAGATGCAATTCCACATCGTGTAGGGAATGACAAAGTCTAACTTCCCACCTTGGTATTTAATTTTATTAATAGCGAGTTTTTGAGTTCGCTCTATGAGTTTAGCTTTACAATGCAGGTATAGTTGAATATCAAGCTTGTTGGCAGTCAGTATTTTTTCTAAAACCTCTGATGGAATTTGCTTAACAGTTGGACGATTAATCGTTGCTCGTTTTACATCAATTGTCTCTGGCCAATCAAAATCACCTACTTCGCTAAAGTAACTTAAAGAGCGGTCATACTCTTCAAAAATCCCAACATGAATATCTAAAGTATCAATTAACTCAATAATTTCTAATGCTCTCTTTTCTGTTAATTGACTTTCAGAATAGATCCTTTGCCCATCAAGAAATTTAAGCATGTAATTCGAGGTTTGAACGTTGTCTACATAGGCTGAAAAACTATCAGGTTTAGTCGTTAGGAAGTCCATGAATTCATGGTTATTTCTAATGTAATAATACTCAGATATCAGTCTGTCAACTGGGTGTCTAAGCATCATAAAAATAAATTCTTCTTGATAGGTTTTATTATTTTTATTATCAAAAATATCACCACAAGTAGATGTTTTTGTGTCGAAATCTAAATGACGGTAGTGATAGTCAAGTGGTGTTTGCCACTCTGTACCTTTCATCACACAATTAATACTGGTGCCACCTGTTTTGGGAATATGAATAAATATTGGTTGTTGCTTACTGTTCATAAAATAATTCTCTAAAGTCGGGGCTAACAAAATATTAAATCAAAGCTAATTGGTATCCTACAATATTTATAACAAAAATATTGTCGATTTTACTAACTATTATATTTTGTAGTATATTTATTTTGACAGCGCTGTCAAAATAAGAGATTGTAAGCCTATCCAAAGTTGAAAATTATTTTTCACACCAAACGTCAACAGCATGTGAGTCTTATAAATAATGAATAGAAAACTTTTAGCACTGTTAATTACTGCAACCTCGACATTAATCGCTTGTGGACCGAAACCGGATTCAATGACCGATGCTCTACCTGTAATAGCAACACATAACAGCCCAGTAAGCGCGACTCAAATTGATATCGACAAGATTGCTGAAACCCTCAATGTTAAGTATAAAGTATTGACCAATATACCCAGTGATAAGTGTGATATAAATATCGCCGACGGTAATTGCTTTGAAGTTGAGCTAAGTTTCACCACGACTCAATCTATAACTAGTAAAGATTGGCATATTCACTTTAGCCAAATTGCGCCTATTCAATCCTTTGAAAGTGATGAATTTTCTGTTGTTCATATTAATGGCGATTTACATAAAATATCGTTGAATGATAATTTTAAAGGCTTTACTGCAGGTGAAACCAAAACCTTATTGTTTAGAGCTATGTTTTGGTCGTTGTCTGAAACAGATGCTTTACCTAACTATATTGTCAGTGCAAATAATTTACAACCGCGTGTAATAGCCAGTACCAAGCCATATACAAACAGTGAAACAGGATTAGAAGTACTGCCTTATGTTGTGCCATTCACTGATGTTGAAAAGCAGTTTAAACGCACCGCCCAAGATTCTACTCAGTGGCTCGATGCGGCAAGTTTATATCAAAGAAATAGCCAATTAGGTGAGCAAAAGCTCGATGTGAGCAAGGTGATTATACCTACGCCAAAGTCGATTATTTATAGTAAGAATAATGCTCAGCTTAGTCTTACTTCTGGTATTAATGTTGATTATGGCAATGTCGAAAAAGATGATGTTATCGTAGCCATTAATCGCTTAGATACCTTAGGTATTGCTAATAATACTCAAGGTAAGCCTGTCACGTTAAGACTGGTTGAAGACAACAGCAAAATGATTGGTAGTTACCAATTAGACATCACCACAACAGATATTAAGATAACAGGTGTTGACGGCGCTGGTGTTTTTAATGGCTTGCAATCATTATCAAGCTTAATCACCTTAGGTTCAACGCAAGTACCTGTGCTAACGATTAATGATGAACCTCATTATGAGTTTCGCGGTTTGTTAATTGATGTTGCGCGTAACTTTCACGATAAGACCTTTATTTTAACGCTGCTTGATCAAATGGCAGCTTATAAACTTAATAAGCTACATTTACACTTAGGTGATGATGAAGGCTGGCGATTAGAAATCCCTTCGCTCCCCGAGTTAACCGAAGTGAGTAGTAGGCGCTGTTTTGATTTAAACGATAAAAATTGTTTATTACCACAACTGGGCGCGGGTATTGACCCTAAAAGTGAAGTCAATGGCTATTATTCTGTGGCTGACTATCAAGAAATATTAAAAGCGGCAACGGCCCGTCATATTCAAGTGATCCCCTCTTTAGATATGCCTGGGCATTCGCGTGCCGCGATTAAAGCGATGGCAGCGCGTAGTAAAAAATACGCTATAGCTGAGCAAGATGACAAAGCAAAACAGTTTATCCTCCATGATGCTAATGACCGAACGGTCTATTCATCCGTGCAATTTTACAATGATAATACCATCAACGTTTGTTTAGAGTCTTCTTACGATTTTGTTACTGAAGTGATGACTCAAGTTAAGAAAATTCATGCTGATGGTGGTCAACCGTTAACGCGTTATCACATTGGCGCAGATGAAACTGCGGGCGCTTGGATAGAGTCTCAAGCCTGTAAAGACTTTATTGCCAATAACGATAAAGGTGTCAAAAAAATGAGTGAACTTGGTGCTTATTTTATTGAGCGTGTTGCTGGTATTTTATCCGCATTAGACATAGAAACTGCAGGTTGGAGCGATGGTATGGAGCATACCCGCAAAGAGAATATGCCAGCTATTGTTCAGTCGAATGCTTGGGATACATTAGCGTGGGGAGGTCATAACAAAACCCATCAATTGGTCAATAGAGATTGGCAAGTTGTGCTGTCATCACCCGATGTACTATATTTTGATTTCCCTTATGAAGCAGATCCCAAAGAACATGGTTATTATTGGGCCTCCCGCCACACTAACACCGAAAAAGTCTTTCAATTTATACCCAACAATTTACCTATTCATGCGGAGTTTTGGTTAGACCGTCAAGACAACCCTTATCAAGCCGATGATAGCCAAACCCCGATGAAGTTAGGTAATCGTTTCCTCGGTATCCAAGGGCAGTTATGGAGTGAAAATACTCGCACTGACCATATGGCGCAATATAAATTATTTCCACGACTCTTCGCTTTAGCCGAGCGTGCATGGCACTTAGCTGATTGGACAGTTCCTTATAATTATCAAGGTGCTAAGTACAGTCAGGCAACTAAAGTTTTTAGTGCACAGAAAAAAGCCCAGCGCGATCAACAGTGGCAATTGTTTGCGAATACTATCGGTCAAAAAGCCTTAATTAAATTAGAAAATGATAACATTTTTTATCGATTACCTACCGTAGGTGCCATGGTAAAAGAGGGGAAACTTTATGCCAACATTGCTTTTCCTGGTATCGCTATTGAGTATCAAGTACCAGCGGGAAATTGGACCCGTTACCAAGGGCCAGTAGCTATTGAGGGCACAGTAAACGTTCGCAGTATTAGCTTTGATGGACAACGTAAAGGTCGGGCAGTAACGATTAATAGCCACTAATTTAGGGCTTACGCTCTTGGCGGGCTAGTTAACAAAGCAGTCTTAATCAGACTATTGATTATTTATTTTGTAATAGAAAAATAAAAAAAGCCTTTTTATTAAAAAAACAAATGACAACGCTGTCATTTGTCGTTAAGATAAAATCAGATTACATTTTAGGCACTGGCTGTTTATTGAGCATTGTGATTAAAATAATAAATATAGAGACATGAGGTCAACATGCTGAGTAGCAGCGGCAACAACGAAATATTCTTAGGCATAGATGGCGGTGGCAGCAAATGCAAAGCTATCCTAGTGTCGAATGATAATAAAATATTAGGTACTGGCATTGCAGGGCCTGCTAACCCGTTGCACGGTTATGAACAGGCTATAAGTTCAATTGCTGAGTCTGCTAAGTTAGCACTTAAAAATGCTGGGATTGATGAAAGTGAGCTTGGTAATATCATTGCCGGTGTTGGTCTTGCAGGGGTGAATTTACCGGTTTTATTTGAACAAATGTCAAACTGGCAGCATCCGTTTAAAAAGATGTATCTTGCCACTGATTTACTTATTGCTTGTCTTGGAGCTCACGATGGTAAAGACGGTGCAGTGATGATAACGGGGACTGGTTCATGTGGCTTTTCATATGTTGATGGTCATCCATATATTGTTGGCGCTCATGGTTTTCCTCATGGAGATAAAGGTAGCGGTGCATGGTTTGGGTTACAGGCGGCAAAACAATCTTTGTTATCACTCGATGGTCTCATTCCTCATTCATCCATTAATGACAAAGTATTAGCGTTATTAAATGTCAAAGATGATGTTGAATTAGTCGAAGTGATTGCTGGTAAGCCAGCAGCTTTTTATGCCCTTATGGCTAATTTGGTTTTTGACTCTGCTGAAGAAGGTGACAAAATCGCGTTAGATATTGTTACACAAGGCGCTGAATATATTAGCCATGTGGCTAGGCAGTTATTAAAGCAAAATCCACCCGCCATTTCATTAATTGGTGGCTTAACACCAAGAATAAAACCTTGGTTAGATAAAGATATTAAACGACAATTGATTGAGCCAAAACATCCACCAGAAGTGGGTTCAGTGATTTATGCTAAACAACAACTTGCTTTAAAGTAAAACCTAGCCAATTAATTGATATAATTTAAGGAACAAGCATTGCTATGACTATATTTCGTCTTTACGTTAAAAAATTATTTGATGGTCAAAACTTTATTGACCACCAAGTGTTAACGATCACCGATGGAAAAATCACAGCATTTGATAATAATATCTCTGACGTTGATGATGTACTTGATGGTTTAGTGGTCCCAGGCTTTATTGATCTACAGGTCAACGGAGGCGGAGGTGCACTATTTAACGACTCTCCATCATTAACAAACATTAAAACTATCATGGCCGCTCATGCTAAGTTTGGTACTACAGCGATGTTACCTACCCTTATAACCGATAAAATATCAGTGATGCAACAGGCTGCAAAAGCAATGGCAGAAGCAATGGCAGAAAAAACACCAGGTATTATTGGTATTCACTTTGAAGGCCCACATTTATCTGTTGCTAAAAAAGGGGCACATATTGAGGAGCACATTCGCGCCATTTCACCACAAGAGTGGCAAGTGCTTGAACGTAAAGATATCGGGCAAATACTGGTGACACTTGCCCCTGAAACAGTAAATGTTGATGACATTGCTCGCATGGTTTCGTTGGGTATTAAGGTGTGCTTAGGCCACACCAATGCTGATTTTAACACCGCACAAAAAGCGTTAGAGGCGGGTGCTGACGGCTTTACTCATTTGTATAATGCTATGTCGGCAATACAGGGCAGAGAGCCCGGTGTAACCGGTTGTGCTTTGCTCAATGATCAAGCAAGTTGTGGCTTAATTGTTGATGGTCATCATGTTAATTACGAGAGCTGTAAATTAGCGCTTAAAACTAAACCTGCAGGAACGATTTTCTTAGTCACCGATGCAATGCCACCGGTAGGTACAAGCGATGTTGAGTTTACTTTAGTTGCTAAAAAAGTGCGGCTTGAAAATGGCAAGTTAACGTCAACAACAGGGGAGTTGGCAGGGTCGGTGTTGAATATGGCGCAAGCAGTAGCAAATACTCATTTAGGCCTGAGGTTACCTTTAGATGAAGCGCTTAGAATGGCCTCTAAATACCCGGCCAATTATATTAAGCAAAGTGATATTCGTGGCAGTTTAACAATAGATAGTCAAGCTGACTTTGTTGAGCTTAACGATAATTATACCGTGAAATCGACCTGGATCTCAGGGCAAGCCATTTATAGAAAATAACTAATTTAACCTATCATAAAACAATAATAACAAGACAAACATTGAGGAATATATGGAACAGATAATAACAAGTGATAAACCCAAAAGTAATGCATTGCCTATGGCAATTGTCGCGGTACTCTTTTTTATATTAGGCTTTGCTACTTGGCTTAATGGGTCATTAATGCCCTACCTAAAACAAATACTCCAGCTGACACCATTTCAAGCATCACTAATATTATTCTCCTTTTATATTGCTGTTACTTTTACTGCGCTGCCGTCAGCAACGATTATTCGTAAAGTAGGCTATAAAAATGGTATGGCTTTGGGAATGGCCACCATGATGGTAGCAGGCTTATTATTTATTCCTGCTGCTCAAACCCAAATTTTTGCCTTGTTTTTGTTTGCTCAGTTAGTGATGGGTTCGGGTATTACTTTATTACAAACAGCTGTTAATCCTTATGTTGTCCGTTTAGGTCCTGAGGAATCTGCTGCAGCACGTATTAGTGTTATGGGAATTTTAAACAAAGGTGCTGGTGTTATTGCGCCTTTAGTTTTTACCGCCTTAATTTTGAGTGGCTTTGAAGGTCATTCAACCGAAGTACTAACCCAAGCCAGTATTGATGAGATGGCTAACTCGTTGGTACTTCCTTATTTAGGTATGGCGATTTTCATTGGTTTACTCGGTTTTGCTGTGAAAAAATCATCACTTCCAGAATTACCCAGTGAAGATGAGGAAGAAGGAGCAAATAGCAAAGGACATATTAAAGAAGCATTATCTCACCCCAATCTAGCATTAGGTGTATTAACTATCTTTTTCTACGTTGCGGTTGAAGTGATAGCTGGCGACACAATAGGTACATTTGCCTTGTCTCTAGGCGTTGAAAATTACAGCATAATGACCTCATACACTATGATATGTATGGTGGTAGGTTACATATTAGGGATCTTTTTAATTCCTCGTTTTATTTCTCAACAAAAAGCCTTAACTGTTTCAGCCCTGCTGGGGTTGGTGTTAAGTTTAGGTGTGGTCTTTGGTGACAATAATTCATACGCTATCGCTAATATAGTCCTTGTTCCTTTTGGAGGGGCAGAACTACCCGATACCTTGATGCTTATTGCATTGCTTGGTTTGGCTAATGCGATTGTTTGGCCTGCTGTTTTTCCATTAGCACTCTCTGGAATGGGAAAATTAACCAGCGTGGGCTCGGCATTATTAGTTATGGGTATTTCAGGAGGGGCATTTGGTCCACTATTTTGGGGCTTGGCAAGCGGTTCATCACTCGGTCAACAAGGGGGTTATATTGTGATGTTACCTTGTTATTTATTTATTCTATTTTATGCGCTTAAAGGCCATAAAATGAAAAGTTGGAAATAATATAGATTCTCTGGACAGTTTCTAAATATTTTGAAAAATTTATCCATATGGATATCCGATCTCACTAGTTGAGGATGCGTTAAACGATCTGATTTGATCGACCCTGGGTTTTATACTCAGGGTTTTTTTTTACTTAAAATTTACAGTAAGATACAACAATTGCTTAAAGATAACTCCAAGTTAACTTAGTGTTAACTTAACTTATTGATTTAATTGTATAATTAGCTTTGTGTTTTTTACTGTGTTACTTTGTTTGGATACAAGGTTTACTGATTTTTTATTTTTAGCTATTGCTGAACAATAAAGTTTATAAGTGGCTTTAACTTGATGAATTTATAGCTCAACAATAATAAGAGTGAATAATGCAAATCTACCAAGAAAAGATAGTAACCTTGATTTATTACAGTGATGACTCCCTAGAACTTCTACATAAGATTGAATCATTTTTACAATCTGCAGAAGGGCGTGTGGTTATTCCTGAAAGCTTTAAGAAAGGTAAGTCGATTATTGCTGTTTGTGAAGGTGAGATTAATATTCTTAATAAAATCGGTGATCGTATTATTTCGGCTTATGATGTTGCTTAATTAAACAATTAAACAATTAAACAATTAAACAATTAAACAATTACAATAAAAAACGCTACACCAAGACAAATATAATATTTATCTTGGTGTAGCGTTTTTTGTTTTTTATTAGTAGGTTTTCTTTTCTAACTGTTCTTTACTGTAACTGGGTTTTTGATGCTTTTCACCCATGTCATCAGCTAATTCTTTGGGTATGTAGTTCTCGTCATGTTTAGCTAATACTTCAGAGGCCTCAATAAAATTGCCATTAACTAACATACCATTTGCGACTATACCTTGGCCTTCACGAAATAAATCAGGCAGTATGCCGTCATAATGCACCTTGATGACAGGGTCAGAATCATTAAAAACTATCGGCATTCTCATATCTACAAGTTCAAAAGTCACGTCTAAACTTGATGGGTCACGCTTAACACTACCAGGTACCACTAAACCACCAATGCGAAGACGTTGGCCGTCAATAGGTTTTATGCCGGTATCATCTTTACCCTGATATATTTCAGAGGGTTTATAGAAAAGATCTATATTTTGGCTTAATGCATAAAGCACAAATCCAGCAACGACACTTAGGCCGACTAAAATAGATATAACGATGGTTAAACGTTTCTTACGACGTGGATTCATGAAACAACCTTATTAGAGTTTTTGGGTAAATTTTTTAAAACAGCGATATTGCTATCAGTTTGCTCTGCTTGCGCTGAATTTTGTTGAGCCGCTTTGCGTAACTTCTTCTCGCGCTGTAAACGAAGTGCTATTTTTTGTTTAACCTTTTTATGGTTGCTAAGACTGCTATAAATTAACGCGGCTAATAAAAAAGCACTAACGCCATAAGACAACCAAACAAAAAAAGCATAACCACCCATATGAAAAAAGGCTGAAATACTATCAAACTGCATTATTTAATGCCCTCTGCGGTGATCAATTCACGTACCCAAGGACGCATGCTATTACGTGCTAATATTTCGGTACGAAAACGGATAGAAATAACAAATGTTACCAACATGGCGATGCCTAAAAAGCAGATAACAAATGGCCAGAACATATCCATACTCATTGAGGGAGCGCTCATTTTACTTACGGTTGCTCCCTGATGAAGGGTATTCCACCATTCGACAGAATATTTAATAATAGGAATGTTGACAACGCCAACGAGTGATAGAATACCTGCGGCTTTACCTGCAAGGTTTTTATCTTCAAAGGCATTGTGTAAAGCAATAACACCTAAATAGAGAAAAAGTAGCACTAATTCAGATGTTAAACGGGCATCCCAAATCCACCAAGTTCCCCACATAGGTTTACCCCATGCGGCGCCAGTAAATAATGCTATAGCGGTAATAACCGCTCCTACGGGGGCCATGGCTGCCGCCGATGCATCAGCCAGCCTGAACTGCCAGACTAAACTACAAAAAGCTGCTGATGCCATAGCCATATATATACTCATTGATAATATAGCTGTTGGCACATGGATATAAAAAATTCTGAAACTGTCACCTTGTTGGTAATCAGCTGGCGCAAAAACTAACGCCCAGATAATGCCAATAGTGAGTAAAGTAATCGTAATTTTTGCAATCCAAGGTAATAGTTTACCGACAAAGCGATACGACACTTCTGGATTTGCATAAGGATGTAACCATTTCCACATTAGTTGGTACTCACTTTTAGCGCTGCACTAACAGCAAAGGGGGCTAAGGTTAACGAGCCAAAAAACAATGCGGCAATTATAGCAAGTTGTCCGCTGTAAGGTAAGTTCATTGCCGCAGTATCTATGGCACTTGTCGCAAAAATCAATATTGGAATATACAGCGGTAAGACTAATAAGCTGAGTAATACGCCACCTTTTTTAATACCTACCGTTAGCGCAACACCAATAGCACCGAGTAAACTGAGCACGGGTGTACCTAAAAGTAATGTGAGCATTAATGCGCCATAGCTATTTTCATCTAAATGTAACAATACGGCAAGTAACGGCGCAATAAAAATAAGGGGTAAGCCAGTAACCAACCAATGTGCAATAATTTTAGCAAGCACTAATATAAATATGGGATGAGGGCTCAGCATCATTTGTTCTAAGGAACCATCTTCGTGATCAGATTTAAATAAGCGGTCGAGTGATAATAATGTCGCAAGTAAAGCCGCAACCCAAATAATTCCCGGTGCAATGCGCGCTAAAGTTGTCGACTCAGGACCAATACCCAGTGGGAATAAAGTAACGACAATAATAAAAAATAACAGTGGATTAATAATATCGTCGCGATGACGAAAGGCAATTGTAAGATCTCTTTTGATGATTAAGCTAAAAGCGGACGTATATGATAAATTATGAACGGTTGTCATGTTATTATCTCTAATAAAATCGGTAATCTAAAGTGATTTTTTTCACCTTATCTTCAGGATATGATAAGTCTTGGTGTGTGGTCAAAATAACACAGCCACCACGCTGAGCATGTGCGAGAAACAATTGCTCTAATGTATTGACACCACGCTTATCGATGGCGGTGAAAGGTTCGTCTAATATCCAAATAGGCGCGGTACTTTGCCATAAACGTGCAAGTGCAATACGCCGATGCTGCCCGGCACTTAAATGTGAGGCAAGGGCATCTTCAAAACCTAACAAGTTTACTTTTTCTAAGGTTTCTTCTGCTGTTGAAATGTCATTGCCATGCAAGGCAAGATTAAACACTAGGTTCTCTTGAGCGGTCATTTCACCTTTGACGCCCGGTAAATGTCCTAAATAGAGTAAGTTTTGATGAAAGGTATCGCTATGGTCAACAATATTTTCTTGTTGGAATAACACGCTACCGTCATAGGGTTGAGATAAACCGGCTAAAATACGTAATAAGCTAGTTTTACCTGATCCATTTGGGCCTTCCACCTGTATAATATCACCGCTAGATACTGAAAAATTAAGTGCTTCAAATAATATTCTATCTTCACGAATACAAGTTAATTCGTTAGCACAGAGCAATACTTGTTTATTCGCTCGTTCGTTCGGTGGTTGAATATTTTGAGAGTTTGCCAAAAGAATCACTTTTTAAATAATTTAAATACCAAATTTATGGAACAACTATTAACGTAATTTGCTACATAAAGAGTTGATTTAGATCGTAATACCAAGTTGGGTATTATCATACTATATCGGTCGGTAAAGGCTAGCCCTAGCAATGAGAAAATTAATCATTTATTTTCGTATTACATTGATGAAATTACTCACCATATAGTGCTAGAATTACCAAAATTTTTAGTTTGAATTGTTTTTCTTTAACTTTCTATTTACCGTTAATTGAACAACAAACTCACTAAAACGCCATATTAATGGTGTCTTTAATTGATAATTTTTGTATTCAGTATATACGCTGAATCGGAGAAAGTAATGATCCCTGAAGTAATGCTCCCTGAGTTAGGACATTTCGCCCTTATAATTGGTTTAGCTTTTGCAATATGTTTAAGCATTATTCCATTAGTAGGATTGGCAAGTAATCAAGAGCGATTAGTCGGCTATGCTAAACCCTTAACCTTCGGTATGTTTGCCTTTACTACCATTAGTCTTATTATTCTCGGTTGGAGCTTTGTCGTTGACGATTTTTCCGTCAAATATATTGCAGGTCATTCAAATTCTTTTTTACCTTATTATTTTAAAATAAGTGCCGTCTGGGGTGGGCATGAAGGTTCGCTGTTGTTGTGGGTTTTTTCACTCACTGCTTGGACCGCCGCCGTTGCTAAATTCAGTAAAGGCATCGACGAAGCCTTTATTGCTAGGGTATTAGCGGTATTGGGTATGATAGCTGTTGGCTTTATGCTGTTTACGTTATTAACCTCTAACCCCTTTGAACGCTTATGGCCGATGGTCCCCACAGAAGGTCGCGATTTAAACCCATTACTACAAGATATTGGCTTAATTATTCACCCGCCGATGCTTTACTTAGGTTACGTCGGTTTCTCTGTTGCTTTTGCTTTTGCTGTTGCTGCGTTAATGTGTGGCAAGTTAGATGCTGCTTGGGCTCGATGGGCAAGACCTTGGACTGTTGCCGCATGGATATTTTTAACTTTAGGTATCGCTTTAGGTAGTTGGTGGGCTTATTACGAACTTGGCTGGGGCGGATGGTGGTTCTGGGATCCAGTAGAAAATGCTTCCTTTATGCCATGGTTGGTTGGTACGGCACTTATCCATTCATTAGCGGTAACTGAAAAACGTGGTACGTTCAGGAATTGGACCGTGTTATTAGCAATATTTGCCTTTAGTTTAAGCCTGTTGGGGACTTTCTTAGTACGTTCAGGTGTTATCACTTCTGTACATTCGTTTGCCGCAGACCCTGGTCGTGGTTTATTTATTTTATTATTACTGGCAATTGCGGTCGGTGGTTCATTAACACTTTATGCCTTTAGAGCAAGTACAGTGCAAACGTTTAGTCGTTTTGCCTTGTATTCTCGTGAAACGGCACTGCTTATTTGTAACATTATTTTAGTCGTGGCAACGGTTACTGTCTTGCTGGGCACCTTGTATCCGTTGTTGGTTGATTCTATGGGCTTAGGAAAAATTTCTGTTGGGGCTCCGTATTTTAATGCGGTGTTTGTGCCGATCATGAGTTTGCTTTTTGTTGTCATGGGAATTGGTCCGTTAATTCGCTGGAAAAAAGCTAAGCAAGGTGAATTGCGTAAACAAATGATGAGTCCATTAGTGATCAGCGTTATTGTTGGTATTGCTTTCCCATTTTTATACGGTGGTGAATTTGTACCTTTGGTTACCATGGGGATAGGTTTAGCCTGTTGGGTTTTTCTGGTCGTTCTTAAAGAATTAATTAATCAAATAAACTCGGGTAGTGACAAAGGGAAATTCTCTAAGTTGACATTAAGCCAATGGGGTATGACCTGTGCTCACATGGGGATAGCGATCACTATTGTTGGTGTAACGATAGTCTCTGTTTATGAAAGTGAAACTAACGTAAAAATTCACGTCAATGAGAAAGTTAAAATTTCTGATACCGATTATGAAATCGTTTTTAAAGGTATTAAGCAGGTAAAAGGTGCTAACTATAGTGCCGAACAAGGCCAGATAGAAGTCTACAATAATGGTGACTTTGTTACGCTTTTGAAACCGGAACGTCGCACATACTTAGTACAGACCATGGGAATGACTGAAGCGGGTATTGACCCAGGTTTATTTCGTGATATTTATGTGGCATTAGGTGATCCCTTAGAAGGAAATGCTTGGGCAGTTCGTGTTCATTACAAACCCTTTGTTCGTTGGATATGGTTGGGGGCAATATTTATGTCGTTCGGTGGGTTTTTAGCGATATTAGACAAACGCTACCGTCGTAAAAAGGTCAGTAACACCACTAAGAGCAAGTCAATAAACACAGCTAGCGCTGATAAACTAGCAACAAATAATCAGGGAAATGCTTGATGGGTAAGTTAATTCGTTTAATTCCACTGATATTGTTTATCGCTTTAGGGGCTATTTTATTTCGCGGTTTATCGCTTAATCCTACAGAGTTACCTTCGGCGTTGATTGACAAAAAATTCCCTGAGTTCAGCTTACACTCGGTATTAAACGCTGATCGAACTGTCACGACAGCTGACTTTAAACCGGGTATAAAACTGGTGAATGTTTGGGGAACTTGGTGTCCATCGTGTCGTTATGAGCACGAATATTTGAACGAATTGTCTAAAACAAATCGTTTTACTATTTATGGTTTAAATTATGATGATCAACGTGTTGATGCCGCAAAGTGGTTAACCGAGTTAGGTAATCCTTATCAATTCTCAGCCTTTGATGAAGAGGGAAAATTAAGTGTTAATCTAGGGGTATACGCAGCACCAGAAACTTTTGTGGTGGATCACAGTAATATTATTCGCAAGCGATATGCGGGTCCATTAACGCCGCAAGTTTGGCAAAATGAATTTGAGCCCCTTATTACTCAAATAGAAGCAGAATTTTTAGTTTCGTCAACGAGCAAAGGAAGCCAGTAATGATGTTCAATAAATTGTTAGTTGCCGCATTTTTAACGACGGTTACCTTGCTCAGTTCATTTGTTTTAGCCGGCCCGGTTGATACTTATGTCTTTAAAGATAAGGTCACAGAAATTCGTTTTAATGCCCTTAATAAAGAATTACGTTGCCCTAAATGCCAAAATCAAAATTTGGCTGATTCTAATTCACCTATTGCCGAAGATCTTCGCCGTGAAGTTTATGACATGCTTCAACAAGGTAAGGCTGATATGGAGATTGTTGATTTTATGGTGTCACGCTACGGTGAATTTGTTTTATATCGCCCTAGGGTCTCTAGCTTAACTTATCTTTTATGGTATGGCCCTGCAGGGCTATTATTTATTGGTGTGATAGTCGTTGTTATTATTCTTCGTCGAAAGCCGGTTAAAAATGCCCAACAACCGTTAAGCAATGATCAAAAAAATAAACTTGATCAAATTCTAAAGCATAAATAAGGCTGTCTCATGGAATTAATTTTTATCATTATTGTCTTTTTATTGCTGGTTTTAGCAGTAGTGTGGGCACCATTTCTTAAACAACACCAAAACAACATCTCGATTGATGACACTCAGCGTGACGAAACTAATGTGCGCTTATACCACGAGCATAAAGCTGAGATAGAAAAAGACTTTCAGCAAAATAATATTGATGATGAAAATTACCAATATTTATTAACAGAGCTAGATAATACTTTATTGCAAGATATGGAAAATCAAGACCTTGCAGATAAAACGCCGCAAGAAACGAAAGTATTGGCTATGGCTTGGCCTATTGGCTTGTCTGTTTTTATTTTAGCTTTTAGTTTTTATCTATATGCTGAAATAGGCACTTATGAAAAACTGACAACAATGACGCCTCAAGAGCCAATGCAACAATCGGCTAATGCGGAACAACAAACTATTAATCAATTAAAACGCTTAATGGATGTCACTAAAACCGAACCAGACAACTCAGATGCTTGGTACGCTCTAGGTCAATCTTTAGTCACCGTCGGTGAATTTGACAGTGCAGTAAAAGCTTATGACCAAGTCTTACGCATTGAAGGCCCGCAAGCCGATGTGTTTGGTGCTAAAGCCCAAGCGATTTACTACAAGAACGAACAACAAATTGATGAAAGGGTGCAAGGGTTTATTGATCAGGCTTTAGCGATAGACCCTAGTGATCCTTCCACAAACATATTACTAGGTATGCATAGTTTTACTGCTGGTCAGTATCAAGTGGCTATTTCTCATTGGCAACGTGTTGTTGATTCAGATAAAAAGAATGTCAATAAGCAAGCATTGCTTGAAGTTATTGATGAAGCGAAAAAGCGTATCGCCCAACCCAATATGACCGACGATGCTAACAGTCAAATCGAACCAAGTATTCCTGGTCCCAAGCTAACGGTTAACGTTACATTAAGTGATGAAATACAAACATTGCTGTCACAGGGTGATGATAAAACGGTTTTCATTTATGCTATATCTGCAGATACTTCTCGTGGGCGTATGCCTCTTGCCGCCGTTAAATTAGTTGCAAGTGATTTGCCCATAACGATAGTACTTAACGATGCAAGTGCTATGACGCCACAAGCTAAGTTGAGTGATGTCGATACGGTACATATTTATGCCGTTGTTTCTGCTTCAGGCGGCGCTGGTATTAAATCAGGTGATTTCAAAGCTGAACTTAATAATGTAGCTGTAACGACTACAGAGCAATTAAATTTAGTCATTAGTAATATCGTTCCATAATTTAAAATAGTATGGGTTTAAGCCTTTTAACACATCAGATTGAACTGATTCTTGTTTGGTGTGTTAGGGTAAACTAATCTGTGGTGTTTTTTTCGTCATTTAAAAAATAGAGTATCTAATTCATGTCTAAATTTAGTGGACGTTTTCACGGCCGTACCAAAGAAATACATAATAAAACGGCTAAAGTTGGTGTTTTACTCACCAATCTTGGCACACCTGAAGCGCCTACTGCATCAGCTTTAAGACGCTACTTAGGTGAGTTTTTATCTGATCCTCGGGTCGTTGAAATACCTCGACTTATTTGGTTGATGATCTTGCATGGTATTATTTTACGGGTTCGACCTAAAAAATCAGCAAAACTCTATGAAAGTATTTGGACACCATCAGGCTCACCTTTATTGGTTATTAGCCAACAACAAAAAGACGCAGTCGCTAAAGTGCTCACTGAGAAATATGGTGATGATGTCAGAGTTGAGCTGGCAATGCGTTATGGTAAGCCTACAATCGACGAGGCTTTAGACAGATTACAGCTTGCAGGAGTCAGCAAAATAATTACCTTACCTCTGTATCCTCAATATGCAGGCCCAACGGTTGGTTCTACTTTCGATGCGGTCGTTAATAAAATTAAATCGTGGCGTTGGATCCCAAGTTTAAGTTTTATTAGTGGTTATCATGACAACCCTAAATACATAGCGGCCCTTGCGCAAAGTGTAAATAAGCATATTGCCGAACATGGTAAGCCGGATAAGTTAGTATTATCTTTTCATGGTATGCCTAAGTATTTCTTAGAGCAGGGTGACCCTTATTATTGTTGTTGTGCAAAGACAACGCGGTTATTAATGGAAGCGTTAGCCTTTACTGAGGATGATTTTGTGATGACCTTTCAGTCACGTTTTGGTAAAGCAGAGTGGTTACAACCTTATACCGATGTAACGCTTGTTGATCTCGCCGCTGATAATAAGCATGTCGCTATTATTAGCCCTGCATTTAGTGCTGACTGTTTAGAAACTTTAGAAGAGTTAGTGCACGAAAACCGAGATATGTTTATTGGTGCTGGTGGCGAAACGTATCATTATATTCCCGCTTTAAATACCGATGAAATGCATATTGATGCGATTGTAGATATCATTTCTGCAGAGATAACCCACTAACTAAAATAAGACACCGTATTTTATAGCCTTGCTGATACCTTTTACCGGTGTTTCTGCTGCGCTATTTAATAATGGTGTCACAAGTGTAAACCTCCCTTCATTAACTCACTTCTTTTTATTAATTAATAAAACCTATGGCTGTGCTGATAAGCTCTTTTAAAACACAATTCAGTGGGCCTGTGGTTAGAAATAAACATATAGCAATAAGAATACATACTCTTGTTTAATTACTGATGCGTTTTTGATGATCTTTAGTAATGACCTTATTAATAGCTTTGATAGCAAAGGGAAGTTTGACGGTATGTGCGCTCTTTAACGAACGTGGAAGGTTGAATTTTAGTATAAAAAAAAGCGCAACAATTTTCATTGTTCCGCTCATTTTATTCGGATGCTAAGATCCTTTAATAACTACAATAAGTCGTTATTAAGAAGCAATTACGTTTTCAGCTTCAGGACCTTTTTGTCCTTGCTTGATAGTAAAAGTAACAGCTTGGCCGTCAGTTAGTGTACGGAAACCGTCACCAGAGATAGCGCTGAAGTGAACAAAAACGTCAGGTCCGTTATCTTGTTCGATGAAACCGAATCCTTTAGATTCGTTAAAAAATTTTACTTTACCAGTTACTGAATCAGACATGTCAACATTTCCCGTAGGTCATTAATTAAAAAATAGTAAAAAGTGGATTATCCACTATGAAATATACGGAGTAAATGCTCTCTACCTATAAAAGTACAGACAGAGAAAGGTTTCCAATAACACAAACTAGTAGCGTCTGAGGTTAATCAATAATCGACCTTGTTAAATTAAGGTAAATAGTTGAAATATCCTTCTCCCGAAACGCAAAAACTCAACGCAAAAGTATGTTAGCACAATATTTTCTTGAAATCCTATAAAAATCTTAAGATTTGATGACTTTTTTATGAGATAAAAAAGCCAGCTAAGATGCTGGCTTTATTAGATATTTATGATTGAGAATCATTATTATTATCAATCATAAGATAAACAACGCTTACAACGCCGAAATTTGTACTATTTGTTCAGCAAGCTTGACTAAGGCCGATTCGGTATCAGCTAACTTGGTCTTTTCTTTGTTGATAACTTCTTCAGGAGCTTTACCAACAAACTTTTCATTGCTCAATTTTCCACGGGTTCTCTCCGCGTCTTTCTCTAGTTTATCGACCGCTTTTGTTAAACGGGCTAGCTCCGCTTCTTTATCAATTAACCCCGCCATTGGAATTAATACTGATAAATCGCCAACAACAGCGGTAGCAGACAGTGGTGCATTGTCGTTATCGGTTAATACCGTAATACTTTCAAGTTTAGCTAAGGCACTTAAAAACTGTTGATTTTCATCTAAGCGACGTTGGTCATTAGCATTAACATTTTTAAGTAATACCGGTAATTCTTTACTGGGTGAAATATCCATTTCGCCGCGAATATTACGTATAGCAACAATAAACTGTTTGACCCACTCTAAATCATCAATAGCCGTCTGGTCACATTGACTTTCATCAAACTGTGGAAAACGCTGGACCATAATACTGGCGTTTTCATTACCTTTGTTATCAGCAACAAAATTACTTAATGGCACAACACGTTGCCAAATTGTTTCAGTGATAAATGGCATAATAGGATGCATCAAGCGTAATAAGCTTTCGAGTACAGTCACTAAGGTATGACGAGTACCACGTTGCTGTGCTTCGCTACCTTTGAACAATACTGGTTTTGTTAACTCTAAGTACCAATCACAAAATTGGTTCCAAGTGAACTCGTATAGTGCTTGTGAAGCTAAATCGAAACGAAAAGCTTCAAAAGATTCATGGACAGTTATTACAGTTTGCTGGAATTGACCTAATATCCAACGGTCAGCTAATGAAAACTCCATTTCACCTTGTTGACCATTAACAACTTTACCGCAGTCTTGCTCTTCGGTATTCATTAATACGTAACGACTCGCATTCCATAATTTATTACAGAAGTTACGGTAACCGTCTAAGCGCTTCATGTCCCAAGTAATGTCACGGCCTGTTGATGCAACTGAGGTTAAGGTGAAGCGTAATGCGTCAGTACCATGAGCCTCAATACCTGCTGGGTATTCTTTCTTGGTTAGCTTAGCTATTTTTGCCGCCAGTTTTGGCTGCATCATGTTGCCGGTGCGCTTTTCCAATAACTCATCAAGGGCAATGCCATCAATCATATCAAGAGGATCGACAACGTTGCCTTTTGATTTACTCATCTTATCGCCATTTTCATCGCGAATTAGACCGGTAACATAGACTTTCTTGAACGGTACTTGTGGTTGGCCATTTTCATCTTTAATGAAATGCATGGTCATCATGATCATCCGGGCAACCCAGAAGAAAATAATGTCAAAGCCGGTAACAAGCACATCAGTTGAATGGAATTTTTTAAGATCTTCCATATTGCTTGGCCAGCCTAAGGTAGAAAACGTCCATAATGCTGATGAAAACCAAGTGTCGAGTACATCATCATCTTGCTTTAAAACAAAATCTGCCGCTAACGTGTATTTAGCACGCACTTCAGCTTCGGTTCTACCGACATAAACACCACCATCTTCATCGTACCAGGCTGGAATTCTATGTCCCCACCAAAGCTGACGAGAAATACACCAGTCTTGAATGTCACGCATCCAAGCGTTGTACATATTTTCATACTGTTTAGGCACAAATTCAATTTGACCCGTTGCTACCGCGTCAACGGCAGGGCCCACTAAAGGTGCGGTGCGAACATACCATTGGTCGGTTAATAAGGGTTCAATAATCACGCCTGAGCGATCACCATAGGGTGCGACCAAATCATGATCTTTTACTTCAACAAGTAAACCTAACTCATCAAATTTAGCGACAATGGCTTTGCGAGCAACAAAACGGTCCATTCCTGCAAATTCACTTGGTAATTCAGTGCTGTAGGCATCAGAATGCTCGCCGTTATTTTTATAAACCTCAGCGCTTGCTAAAATAGCAGCATTTTTATCTAAAATATTGATTAATGGTAAATTATGACGTTTACCGACTTCATTATCGTTAAAGTCATGTGCAGGTGTGATTTTCACACAACCTGAACCTTTGGTCATATCAGCATGGTCATCACCAACAATAGGGATTAAACGATTAACTAAAGGTAATAAAATATGTTTGCCGATAAGATCTTTATAACGGTCATCTTTAGGGTTTACCGCGACACCAGTATCACCTAAAACAGTTTCTGGTCGAGTTGTCGCTACCACTAGGTAGTCTTTACCTTCAGCAGTTTTAACACCATCAGCCAAAGGATAGCGTAAATACCACATGTGACCTTTTTTATCTTTGTTCTCAACTTCTAAATCAGAAATAGCGGTATGGAATTTTGGATCCCAGTTAACTAAGCGTTTACCACGGTAAATTAAGTCGTCTTCAAATAAGCGTACAAAAACTTCTTGCACCGCTTCAGACATGCCATCATCCATAGTAAAACGTTCGCGAGACCAATCGATAGAGTTACCTAAACGGCGCATTTGCTTGCCAATAGTGCCACCCGACTCGTCTTTCCATTCCCATACTTTATCAATAAAAGCTTCACGACCGTAATCGTGACGAGTTTTATCTTCTTCGGCAGCAATTTTACGTTCTACCACCATTTGTGTGGCAATACCCGCATGGTCCATTCCGGTTTGCCATAAAGTATTTTTACCTTGCATACGTTGATAACGAATTAAGGTATCCATAATAGTTTGTTGGAACGCGTGTCCCATATGCAAACTACCGGTAACGTTTGGTGGTGGTATAGCGATGCTATAGCCATCTCCTTCACCTGTTGGGCTAAAATAACCTTGCTCTTCCCAACTTTGATAAAGAGACTGTTCGATTTCTGAAGGATTGAATGTTTTTTCCATGGGAATGACTACTTAACTTGATTAAAGTGCATTAATTGACTGTGACGGTTGTGGCGCGGTTTGATTATCCACTTGAAACCCCCATTGACGATAGCCTTTATAGCGCTCTCGAGCTTGTTGTTTGAGGGTTTCATCACTGGGTACAAAGTCAATAATGTGTGAAAACTGATTAGCAAAGTGAGGCACTGTGCTGGTTAAATTTATTAAAATAGCGCGTCGGTTAGTAGGTGGTTGCCAACTAATTTCAACGGCAGCGCCATTTTTAGGGCCTTCGCCCGGTAAATTGTGAGGAACAAAGCTGTCAGGTTCAAAGGCCCAAAGCAGTTCATCTAACTGGTGAGCTGTTTGCTGATCAGCGCAGTAAATAAATACTCGCTGATTTTGGCGATAAAAATTAGCAGCCTGCAAACAAGCATGAGCATGTGACTGTTCAGCCACCGCTTCATGCTTTGCATCTTCTTCAAGCAAATAAAACATTACTTGTGTTTGCATGTTTGCGTTGTTCCTTTTATTTCTTTTTAGTCTAAAGTTATTCGCTTTGCTCTGCGCCAGCGCGATTCAATAAAAATTGAGTCAATAAGCTTACCGGGCGACCAGTAGAGCCTTTGTCTTTGCCACCGCTGCGCCAGGCCGTACCGGCAATATCAAGATGTGCCCAGTGGTACTTTTTAGTGAAACGCGCTAAGAAACAGGCAGCCGTAATAGTACCTGCGCCTTTGCCACCTAAATTGGTGAAATCAGCAAATGGGCTTTCTAATTGTTCTTGATATTCTTCCCATAACGGTAAACGCCATGCGCGGTCACCACTTTGTTCAGAAGCATTTAACAACTCATGTGCTAATGGGTTGTGCGTACTCAACAGGCCAGATGCATGTTTACCTAAGGCAACCACACAGGCACCAGTTAGGGTTGCTACATCGATAACGAGTTCAGGATCAAAGCGTTCAACGTACGTCAGCGCGTCACATAAAACCAAGCGACCTTCTGCATCCGTATTTAATACTTCAACTGTTTGTCCTGACATCGTCGTTAAAATATCACCAGGGCGATAAGCATCGCCACCCGGCATATTTTCACAACCGGCTAAAACACCAATAACATTAATTGGCAACTGTAATTCTGCTAGGGCGTGCATAGCACCTAAAACACCTGCTGCGCCACCCATATCATATTTCATTTCATCCATGGCTTCGCCAGGCTTTAAAGAAATACCACCGGCATCAAAAGTCACACCTTTACCGACCAAAACTATCGGATTAACATCATCACCAGCACCATTATATTTAATAATACTCATAATAGATTCATTACGCGAAGCTCGACCAACGGCAAGGTATGAATTCATACCCAATTCTTCCATTTCTTTCTCGCCAACTATTTTAGTGCTGACATTGTCGTAATCATTTTCTAAAATCTTAGCTTGTTCTGCTAAATATGCTGGGTTACAGATATTTGGCGGCATATTAGCAACATTTTTACAGGTTGTTATACCTTCAGATACAGCAAGCGCATGCGAAATAGCGCGTTCGCCCATGGGTAATTCTCGACGTGTTGGTACATTAAAAACCATTTTACGTAGAGGGCGGCGTGCTTCAACCTTACGTGTTTTTAATCCGTCAAAGCTGTATAAACAGTCTTGAGTCGCTTCAACGGCTTGGCGTACTTTCCAATAGGTATCGCGACCTTTAACATGAAGTTCTGATAAAAAGCACACAGCTTCCATCGAGCCCGTTTCATTTAACGTACTAATAGTTTTACTGATAATTTGTCGGTATTGACGTTCATCAAGTTCACGTTCTTTGCCACAACCGACCAGTAAAACACGTTCGCTTAATATATTAGGCACGTGATGAAGCAGTAACATTTGCCCTGATTTACCTTCTAAATCACCGCGACGCAATAAGTTACTGATATAGCCTTCACTAATTTCGTCAAGTTGTTCAGCAATCGCTGAAAGACGGCGAGGTTCAAAAACGCCAACAACAATACAGGCGCTACGTTGCTTTTCGGGACTACCACTTTTTACGTTGAACTCCATGAGCTCTCCTAATTCGTACAAAAACAAGCTGTTTTTAAATGAAATTTACAAGTAAACTTGTTTAAATCTATAAATAATCGTTATGCTTACTTTTAAAAGTATTCAGCTACAGGCTATAATTATAGCTTGGTGCAAGCGAATTCCCCTCAGAGCAAAAATTAATATTACTTATGAAAACGACAAGTTTACTTAAAAATAGAGCAGATGTCAGAAAAAAACGATGTTTTTATAGGGAATTCTTATGATTATCTTTCGTTATTTACTTAAAGAAGTCACTAAAACTCAATTAGCGGTTTTCTTAGTGCTGATGACCATTTTTATTAGTAATAAATTTGTTCGTATTCTTGATGATGCTGCCGAAGGTGGGATCCCCGGACACTTGGTTATGGTCTTTATTGGCTTAAAGATACCTGACTTAGCGGGAATGATTTTACCCTTAAGCTTATTTCTTGGGGTTTTATTGGCTTACGGGCGTATTTATGCCGATAGCGAAATGACAGTATTGCATGCCTGTGGTGTCAGTGAATGGTACGTAGTGCGGGTTACACTGATTTTAAGCTTTGTGACTGCGATATTTACCGGTATTTTTACGCTGTACCTATCACCTATGGCCTCAGAATATGAGTATCAAGTTAAAGAACAATTAGCCGCAGACTCGGGGTTAAGTTCGCTTATTGCTGGTCGTTTTCAAACGACAGGTAATGAAAAAGCCGTTATTTTTATTCATGACAAAAACCGTAATGACAACACCTTTGAAAAAGTGTTTGTTGCGCAACTTCCCGATAAAAAAGCCACAGATAAAAGTATTATTAATGCCAGTTTAGTTTATGCACAAACCGGACAAGTGGTTGAGGAAGAAAGTGGCTCACAGCGTCTAGTTTTGAGTGACGGCACACGTTATCAAAACGATACCAAGAGTAAAGAATTCAAAGAAGTCTTTTTTGATAAGTATTATATCCAAATACAAGATCAAAAAGTGGCGCACAAAAATAGAAAGTTAAGGGCTATTCCAACCCAAGATTTATTCGAAGAAGATACCGCTGCTTTTAGTGCAGAAAGTCATTGGCGCATTGCTTTTCCTATTGCGTGTTTGATCATGACATTAATTGCCGTACCCTTAAGTGTTGTTAATCCTAGGCAAGGTAAATTTGCTAAAATGTTACCGGCATTATTGCTGTTTCTAGGTTATTTCTTGATGCTGACAGCGGTGCGCTCTGGCGTTGAGTCGGGCACAATACCTAAAAGCTTAGGTTTATGGCCAGTACACTTTTTTGTGCTGGTGCTCGGTGTAAGTCTGCTTATAAAGGATCGCAGTTTTGGGATGAAAATCAAAGCTAAGCTTCCGCTATTATTTCGCAATTTTACCCGCAAAGGAAAATCATCATAATGCGTATATTAGACATGTACATTGGTCGAATTATTGCATCTACAACGCTGTTAACGTTATCAGTTTTTGTCAGCCTAAGTGGTATCATTAAGTTTGTTGAAGAAATGAAAACCGTGGGCAAGGGTAACTATGATATTGCGCATGCAGCTTTATTTGTGCTTTATAAAATCCCACCCGATATTGAAATGTTTTTCCCGATGTCAGCATTAATTGGTGGTTTAATCGGTATGGGTATGCTGGCAACAAACAGTGAGCTTGTGGTTATGCAAGCGGCAGGTTTGTCGCGGGTAGACATTATAAAATCAGTGATGAAGTCAGCGACTGTTCTCGTTTTTATCAGCATGGCGGTTGGAGAGTGGTTAGCGCCGGTTGGTGAATTAGCAGCAAGACAGCTTAAAGCGCAGGCGATATCGGGCGGAAGCTTAATTTCATCCGCTGATGGAACTTGGGCGAAAGACGGTGATTATTTTGTCCATATTGGTGAAGTAGAAGACAAAGGGAAATTAAACGATGTACAAATATACCGCTTTGATAAATCATTAAAACTATCAAGTTGGTTATCTGCAGATAGTGCTATTTATCAAAAAGATGCCTGGCAGTTGCGTGATGTTGTCGATATCCATTTAAGTGAAAACCAAATGGTTACCGAGTCATCGCAGGTAAAAATGTGGACATCGAGTTTGACGCCTGAAAAACTTGGCGTCGTTATGGTTACTCCCGAAGCTTTATCATTACGGGGCTTATCTGAATACTTAAGTTATTTGGAAGAAAACAACCAAGACTCAAGTCGTTACGTTTTAGCTTTTTGGCGTAAAATAGTTCAACCACTAACCGTTGCGGTGATGCTGCTACTTGCCTTGTCTTTTGTTTTTGGACCTTTGCGTTCAGTATCGATGGGGGCAAGAATTATGATGGGAGTAGCAACAGGAATATTGTTTTTTATTACTAACGAAGTACTAGGGTCGTTAAGCTTAGTGTATCAGTTGCCAGCGGCTTTTGGCGCGTTAATGCCCAGCTTTATCTTTGTATCATTAGCGTTATACCTAATGAATAAACGGCCCAGTTAACGTTTACTTGTGCGCCTTTTAGTCGATAAATGTGATTAGAAGGCATGATAATCACATTTATCATGCCTCACTTTATTGCAGCGTATTAGTGGCTCTACAAACGTCCACGGTTAGCCTCTAACGTTAAAACCACCACTTCTGTATCGGTTAACCTGTCTTGTAAGCTTAATTTGTTTTTACGATCAAAAATCACCGTAAAGTTACCTAAACCTAATAGCGTAGGCAGTAATCTTTTTAGGCCAGTAACCTTATTGATCAAAGTACCATCTTGGTTTTGCACACGTAAACGCCAGGCTTTCATTCCTAAGGTTTGACCGGTTTTAGACCAAAACCAAATAAAGAAAAACGACACCCAAGCAAGCTTCCAAAACTCATTTGGCCACTTTAACCAAGCCGTATTGGCAATAGCATCAGAAAAGTGTTCGTACCCCTGTAAGCCAAATAAACCAAAGTGAAAACCTAAGTACATCAATAGAAATGACATTGCACCGGCAGTCATATAAACCGCAATGGCAATTAAAAGATCATATACCCATGAAGCTAAGCGGCGGCGAAAACCAGCACGGGGAAAATGTTGAGATGAAATGAAAGTCATAAGTCACGTGAATAATAAATTTTCACCAGTTTATCAAACACAAAAGCTAAAGTATAAGAGAGATGATTATTTGTGTTTTTTATCGCTAAAATAGTATTAAAAAACGACATAAAAAAATGACAGTAGCATTGAAGCTTGCCATCTTTATATGTCGTTAACGCTATTTGACTGAAGTTTCTACGTTGTTATAGAGGAGCTTCTTCATATTGCTCAGTTGGCGCGTTAATCGTGTTTTTTTGCAATGTGACAGCAGTTTGCGCCAATAATCTCCCGTTAACAGTGGTTCCAGTATTAACAGAAATCAAGGTTTTACTGAGCACGATACCTTCAAAAGATGCATAAGTGCCCAATGCGGTATAACCTGCGACTTGCCAGAAAATATTTTTGGCTAAAGCTCCACCCGTTAAAGTCACGCGCTTGGCATTCGCCTGATTTAAATTACCGGATATTTGCATGATCCAAACATCATCCATAGTGCCATTAAAAGTAACATCTGTACTGATATTGACGTCTGAAGACCATTTATAAACACCAGGTTCTAGCGTTAGGCCGCCAATTTCACCCGCACCAAGTTCGGTATGATCAGCAGGAACTCTGCCTGCAGCATCATTGTAGGCAATGCCCATATCACTGACTGCTAATTCTAAAAGGTAAGGTGAATTTATCGAGCAGGGCAGTGGGCCAGCAGAGTCAACGGTATACATAGCGCCGGTTACTTCATCACAGTTGAGTAAAAGTGCAGCGCCTGTAATTGGGCTAGTACCGACATTACCGGTAACAGTAGACGGATAAACATCAGTAATACCAGATTTACTCAATATGGTGAAAGTACCTGCTTCGCCAAGTTCTACCGCATAGGGGCCTGCGGCCATAACATTTCCAGCAAAAATACTTCCCATAATTAAGGGGATAAGTACTTTTTTCGAATTGCTTATTAAGGTTTTCATAATATTTCTCCATATGGAATTGTCAATTTACAGTAAGTAAATTGTTACTAAGCTCACTCCATGGCTATGTTATATCACACAAGAATGATTTTAGATTGGCATCAAATGACTTGTTGATATATTGAGCCGTTTATTTAGACTGAAATTATTTTAATTTCGATAAAATAGCTGATGAAGGCAACGTTTATTTTAGTGTCGCGAGCTATACTTAATTGCCTTGTTGAAAGGGGAACCGTCACCTAAGCATTAATTAAGTCGGTGTTTAATGATTTAAACTTTCAAATACCTCCAAATCGACCAAATAATAAACATATACGCCAACGATTGATAAAAACTATTGCTTAATAAAGTTATTTTCGTATAATGCCGAACATATTCATTAATGCACTGGCGTTATTGATAAACAGTTTAAATTTTTGGTAGTTACTACAAAAATATTTAAGCCGCAGTGGTGGAATTGGTAGACACGCCGGATTCAAAATTCGTTGTGTGTAGGCTTTAACTAGTGTAAAGTACTTTAAGTACAAGAGCTTAGGTTTTGAAAAGCTCTATAAATATCTTTCAGACACCTTTCAGAGTTTTTCACGAAGTGGCATCTTGGTGGAATTGGTAGACACGCTAGATTCAAAATCTGGTTCCTTCGGGAGTGCGAGTTCGATTCTCGCAGATGCTACCATTTTGTGAAATTCTCCTTTTTTGTGTTATTTTCAAATTAACTAGACAACTTCCTTCTTTGTGTTACTACTCTTATAACTTGACGAACCCTCTTCTTATGTTACTTTCTTGTTAACTTGACAATCCACTCTTTTGTGTTATTTGACTTTTAACTTGATAATCCTCTTTTTTGTGTTATTTGACTTTTAACTTGATAATCCTCTTTTTTGTGTTATTTCTCTATTAACTTGACTGATTTATTATTTTTGATACCTACTTCCTTTACTAATTTATTATTTTTGATATTAATTGTTTCTTTTGGTTTTATGTTTTTTAACCCTTCTTTATTTTGTTTTTTTTAACTGCTCTACACATCAATAGGGTGAAGAGATTTGTAAATGTCAAACTGTTTTTCTATTTGTTTTTTTTGTTCTTCTAGTACTTTTTATTTTACCTTGCTTGATTAATTTATTATTTATGATACTTGTTTGATTGATTATTTTTATATTTATGATACTTACTTCCTTGACGATCTCTTTTATTGCGTTACTACTCCTATAACTTGATAATTCCATTTTTTGTGTTACTACTCAATTAATATGACAAATCATTATTTTTTGTTACGGTTGCTTGATAAAGTACATATTTTTGTTACTAATCAATTAACTTGCTTTATTTTATTTAAATGTTGTGGATTACTTATTTGTTTGTTTTTTGTACTGGTTTTTAGGTGGGAAAGTTGAAAGCGTGGCTTTGTTTATTTTAATTTTTAATTGTGTTATTAATGCTTTTTAATCCCGTTTTCAGTAGCTTTTTTTGTTGTACTTTGTTTGAGTATTATCAATAGAGGCTGTAACAAACATCGATAAAAAAAGGGGCGAAGCCCCGTAATAATAACTCTCTAATTTAGCAGTGAATACCAGCGCTCTGCTTCTTTTTGCTTCATTCTTTCATTGTATTTTTCATTTTCTTCATTTAGCTTTTCATATTTTATGTTCATTTCACGAATCCACTTGTAGTATTCTTCATGCATTTTATTGACTCCATGTATTTTGTTCCCATTTTACTTACCTTTTTAAAGCTTAACGACTTATAATCATTAAGCAGCTATATCGTTCAAAAACATGTGCATTTCTATGTACTCTTTTGACTTGTTTTTATATTTCTTATGTATTTCTGCAATTTCATCTCTTTCATTTGACCTTTGTGTCTCTATTTGGTTGTGCAATCTTGCTTTTATGTCTTCATCAGATGACGAAGTCAGCTGACTTGGATAACTATCTTTAACTGTCCCCAACAATTCGCTTTTTATTTCTTCTTTAATTTCTAGTATTGTTATTTTTTCACTTCTGTAATTTACTAAGTACGTCACTTTTTGACCTAAATTTGATATCTCTTTTATTGATCTATCTAGTACGCTTTCTTCACTAAATATCTGTCTTTCATGTATCATTATGTTTGATATGTTTTTTTCATTTGCTTTTAAGTTCATTAATTCTGCTTGTGATTTATTTAGCAAGACGCTTTTATTTTTAAACACTTCTGCTGCATTTATTACATTTGATTTTATAGCTACATTTGTTTTTAATTTTTCACCATATGCGTTAACTCTACTTTCTTTTACCCATTCTAAGTTTTTGCTTACAGCAATAAATCTAACAAATGCATTAGACGTATTTTCATTGTCTTTTAAGCCTTCTTTTTTTGCGATTTTTATAGCTTTAATAAGATCTTTATTTTCTTCATTATCTTCAATTTTGTCAGCATCTAGTTTTCTGCAATAATCCCACTTGCCTAATGCTCCGTTGATTCCTCTGAATGAAAATCTTCTTACAGAATTTACTTTGTACCACGCCGAAATTGCTTCAATGTGATTTTTTACTTCAACTTTCTCAATTATGCCGCTTTCTGAAATTTCATCTTCTAGAGCATCACCGCTATCAAAAAAGTTTTTAGTTATATATTTAAACAAATAAGATACAGGAGAAGCAATTTTCTCTTCTTTGTTGTCTTTTTCTGCTTTCTTTATTAGTTTAATAGTTAATGCTTTATTAGTTATTTCTTCTACTTCTCCACTTAATAAGCTTTCTATCATTTCATTTATTTGACCTTCAGTTTTTTCATTGCTGTAGTTAAATAGCTTGAATTTTTCTTTTAATATTATTCTTAATGAATCATCAGATGAAAACAAAAGAGAGTGACAGTGTGGCGTTCCTGAAAAATGTGGCTCTGTACACTTTATTTCAAGAAAATCCTGATTGCTCATTACGATCCCTTCTTTTTCTAATCTCTTTTTTAGCTTTATGTCATTATTTCTTAAAAATTCTATTGCATCTTTAGAAGTGTTTTTTTTGTCCCCGCGGCTTCCTTTTGCGATCTTTGGCGCAGTATGAAAATTAGGAGGGCATGTGTCAGTAGTGAACACACAAATATAATTTTTTTGCTCCGCAATTATTTGCGTTGCATATGAACGCATTATTATTTTAGACATTTGAATTCTGCTAATATAATTAGCGTCAGGTAATGAAGTAGCTAGCCCGTTTACTTCAATAAACGTATTCTTTCTATATTCAGCTTGTTTTGTTTCAGAGTGATTGTAAAAAGCTTTCTGCTTGTCTGTTGCATAAGTTACGGCTTTACCGTTTTTGTTCTTTTTAGCGTCATATGCTTCTTGAGCTGCAAGCTTAATTATGATTATCTTGAAAGTTTTATTAACAAGTCTTCTAATTCCTCTCCGACACTGCAATCTTTTTATCTTACTTGTAGCACTTAACTTGTCATCAATATTCTTTATGAATTCATGTTTTTCAGCTAGCTCTTTTATTAGTAAATTATTGTAGTGCTCATCAATTCTTAGATCCCACTTTCTATCTCTTTCTTTTCTTTTTTCTTTTGTGTTGCAGAAATTTGGTATTCCTGTTTCTTTGTGTATTTGTTTCATTAAAAATATTTTTCTGAACGTATTTATTCTTTCAGTTGTAAGTAGAGGGAATTTTTCTAATGATTCTTTAATTTGATTTATAGATGCAGATACAGCCTTAAACGCTTTAATGCTTATAGCATCAAACGAATTTCTATTGCATCCACATTTTTTTATGTCTGCTATTACACTGTATGTATTTTGAACTGTACTCACTTAAAAACCACCTAAAAACGTTAATATGCAACTAACAATTTAAGTGTTTTAAGTTTTAATTCCATTTAGGTTTTTTAATGCGTAAATTCACTTTTACTGCATATTTATTCGTTTTCTGTTTTTTTTTACTTGTTTAAACACTCTTCATAAACTGTTAGCTGTTGATGTATCTATTATAAGCATATTTAATCTCACTCGTCAAACTTATTACTACTGATTTAAGTAAAAACTTCAACGTCAACAGTCACTTGACTTATTTTGTTATCCCGCTATAAACGGTGCTTATACCCTACATAACCATTATTTATAACATAAAAACCTAATAAAACAAGCGTTAGGGTTAATAATTAATGAAAACAAGCTATAAATACAGTAGTCGCACTTAAGTTATTGATAAATAAGTAACCATTATTAAAGGATGAAATAAACTATGTACACTTGTACAGTGTATTTCTCTTGACTGTTTTATTTAATATACTGCATGATATGTGTATAGGGAAAGCATAGCGGAAACGGATTTCCAACTAATTAGAGAAAACATTATGTCAGAGAAAGTTCAAATATTAAGTATTACTAAGAGCAAAGGCGTATCTAAAAAAACAGGTAATGCTTATGAGATTTACAAAGCTAATATTGCTGTAAAAGCAGTTGGGTTTGGAGCTGAAGGTCAAGCTAAGGGAGTTAATGCTAAAGAAGTTGATTTATCAGCAGACGCATTCATTAAAGGTTTTTCTTTTGATTATCCGAATGAGTTTGTTGTTGATGCTGGTGGCTTAATGTCAAACGGCCTTCAAATTACGAGCATCAGTAAAGCTTAGTTAAAGTGATTCATTATAATCTACGCACTTAGCGGTGCGTATTCTTTAAATTACTAAGGTTTATCAATTCCCTTCCATGTCAAAAAAGTGCGCATTGCAGACGTTAGCCACTCGTTAATCCTAACGTCCGCTTGAAGCTCTAAGGAGACAGTGGAGTTCAAATTTAAGATGTTAAAGTTGAGACTAAAGTTACTGTTAACAGAATAAAAAATCAAAGTTCGCTTTGCCAATGTCCGACTCCCACTAGCAACGGATAAAACTCCGTTATTATGCATATTTTGAATTTTACCATCTTGTTTTAAGCTAATTTCATGAATATAGAAATAGATAACTTACATTATAAAATCAATATCTTGAATTTGTAGTAAGACCAATTAATGACATGTCAAACCAACGGATTACAAGTCAGTTGCTAGGTGTTGAATATACTGGTATGTAGTGGTGTTACGGTGTTGGAATACAACAATTAGCATCACTGAGTTTTAATCAATTACACTACTGAAACACTTGTTTTAAGTGGTTTAAGCATGAATGTTGTAGTGGTTTATATCAGGTTGAAGATGAAATTTAATCATCTAATAATATTTTTATACTAAAACTAGTTTTATTTACAGTTTGTTAATATTGTTCAATCGAAACAACCGGTTGATAAGTTATTTTGTGTCAGATTATTTTACAGTGTTACTTAATTAAACACTGCATAAATTATCATCATATTGAAATTGTTTGATATTTTAAGTTTGGTATGATTTTTGTATTAATGTGCGGGGATTCATAGATTACTTTAACAACGATTACCTACCCAGATTTTTGGAAAGGGATATAAGGAACACATATGAAATTTAAATTTTTAAATAAGGTATTTATGGTTTTAGCCATAACTACTAGCTGTTTGTCGAATGCTGGTCTTATTACAGACCATGATGGGTACGTCACTGATAGCGTTACGGGCTGGCAGTGGTTAGACGCTAGGTTCACCGATAACATGTCATATAATGATGTATTAGCAAGCACAACTAGTGGCAGCCTTATCGGTTGGGAAATTGCTTCAACTTCAGAGGTATTAGGACTTTTACTTCATCAAAATAACAACGTTCTAATCCCTACAACAGGAACAGGGCGCACATGGGACACTTCAATATTTTCATTCAAAGCACTAGTGATGATGTTAGGAGATGGTTCTTATTATGGAGATAATGCTAATCATGGGTATTTAAACGGCATGACGACTGAAATTTCAAGTTACTCAAATAGAGCTGGAGCACCCCGTACAGTACAAATCGGGTGGTGGAGCGATAAAGTCGCTCAGGGATTCTTAAGAGACGATTCATGGGGACCTGAGAGTCACAGCGCGACCAACATCCGCACAAATACTTGGCTCGTCAAGAAGGCGGAGGTTCCAGAACCTTCAACACTTGCTATTTTTGCATTAGGCATGATTGGTTTAGCATCACGTCGATTTAAGAAACAATCTTAAGTTTATTGATTCAGAATCAAAATTAATTATTGACGACGGTATGCCTGATAAAACCCATGTAACCCAACGTTGTCGATAATCATCAAGAAGCATCTTCCAATTTGGTTGATGCTTTTTTTGCTCATAAAGCTGCGTTATTCGACGAATGTGATTTTGTACTGTTCGTTTTGACACGGTTATTTTTTCTTGTCCAAACTGATATCCTAAAAAGTCAAATCCATTACTAATCCTACCTATGTCTGTTTTGTCAGGATGTTGTTTTAACTTTAGTTTTTCAAAATGTTGATTAACTGTTATTATCGCTTTGCGTAATTTCCACCTTGATGGTGATAGTACGATAATATCATCCATATAACGTCGATAGAATACGGATTTATCTTCCATTTCTTTATCTAACTCATAAAGATAAAAACTCGATATCAAAGGGCTTAACGGACACCCTGATGAAATACCTTGTTTTATATCCTTAAATAAACCTCCAGATTCAACACTTCGTTTTAGATACTGCGCTAGTAGGTTCATTACCATTTTATTTTTGATGTAAACCGATAACTTGTCTAACAATATTTCGTGATTGATGGACTCATAATACGATTTAACATCCGTTCTAAATACAAAGGTATTATTCGGTATTTCAGCTTGTATTGAAGTTACTGTTTGTTTACTACCACCATGCCCTTTTAAGTGTGTACACAGCTTAGATGACGGTAAATAATGTGATAACACCAATGATAACAATTTCAATACCACACTATCGATTGATGTCCATAAGTGAATAACTTCACCTGAAGCTTTTGTTACCTTTTGTAGTGGTTGAAAAGTGAAACGGTTAATTGATAAATCACGTATTAATTTGGGTTTAATACTTTTCCAATGAAATCGACAATGCCACACATCACTGTTCACAGGAAAGTGTTTGCGTTGTTTACATAACCACCTAAACGATTCATCGATTAAGTATTCAGATACTAATTCGGTTATCACTAATGTTCATACCACTGTAAACTTATTCGACTCATACATATGTATTAACCATGATTTACATTACAAAATACTACCATAGGATTCTTAATCCTTTGTTATGCCGTATGTGTAAAAGCCTTCAGACACTTTAACTTAATATTCAGCACTACTGGTGTCAGCTTTCATAGTTTTTGACAAGAAATCATTCCCGAAAAATATCTCCTTTATCGAATAGTTACGAAATAGTTGTAGTTAGATAAGCAAAGACTAATGTCAGCTTTCTAACTTTAAGCAGGCTATTTTGAGGTCATTATTTCATAATGGAAAGGGTCTTCAATGTGGCATTAGTGAATATAAGGAAAATGCTTCAATCTCATTTTCTGTCGCAGGTTTCATAATTTTCTGCGATCCACATCTATTCAGGAGTACTAATAAATAAAAACAAACAATTAGATATATTTATAAAAGTAAAAATTCATGCCCTATAAATAAAAAAAAGGGGCTTCCCCTTTGGGGAGTTTGTTTTTTATTTTAGGGTATAACTACTATTACCAAAACCGAGGGCTTTGCTTAGTCTCAATTTTAGCAACTTAATATTATTCTTATAACTATTAATAACATTAATTAGCTTTAAATTAGCTCTCTTAAGTTTTAATATTTCAAAATCTTTATCACTGCTTAACTTATTCATATCATTCATTGCTAATTGAGTCTTTCTGCTTCGTCTCTCTCGTTGTACTGTCTTTCGCTCAAAACCTAAAGGTTTGCTAGTAAGTTTAAAATACTGATCTTGAAATTCTGTTAAACCACTTCTAAAAGCCTTTCTTTTTAGCTTTGTGTTCTTCTCGTTATCTTCAGCTAAAAAAGCGGGGTGAAAGCTTCTCATGTTTAAGTCTTTACTGTTATATAGATAGAAGTGCAAGTGGGGATTTGATTCGTCCATATGACAAATAACTGATTTTATGTTACTGTTAAATTTAGCTTTTAAGTATTCTACTGTTACTTTTTTCCATATTTCAAAGTGCTTAATATCGAATTCTTTTGAGGTTTGCTTTATTGGATATGAAGCTATTCCAGCGGTTAATATTCTTGCATCTTTTCGTATCTTCTTATTATTTACTTTTACATTTTCAGATAGATAATTCAGCTCAGATAGCATTTCCGAAGCTGTTATTCCGAAAATTATCTCAGGCTTCATAGGGTTATTAACATGCTTAGAATGACTAGCTTCACGTTCAGCCTCCTTTAATATACCAAATACATTACCCCTCGTTTCTCCATTTTTGCGCTGTACGGTCTTTTGTGAATACTCTTCAATTCTTAAAAATTGTGCATTATTCATTGCATCCCCCGTTAGATTTTGGAGCGAATGCGGATTTCTTTTTGCTTGCAAAAAGCCGAACGAGCGAAGCGAAGAGTGTTGGAACAACACGGAGTCGGTTATTTAGCATTGTGTAAAAATTAACAAAACTCATTATTCATCATACTTCTTTCATGCTTATCTGATTCGTCATTATCATTAAGCTCAGGATACTTGCTTTCAAAATAAGAGTTAATATTACTCAATACCTCTGTAGCTATATCTTTAAACTCTTCTTCAGTCATATTTATTGATAGTTCTAGTTCTTCAAGATCACTTTTTGTTATTAAATTGTCTGCTGTTATTAGTTTATATATAGCAGAAAACTTTCTAAACATGCTCTTATCAAGCATTGAATTTTCAATTGATTTGAAGTTATTTTTTTGTAGCATTTTTTCTAGTGACATCATTTTATTTACTCATTAATATAAGTAAATTTTAACACTAATTAAAATTATAATTTTACTTAACATATTTTCTATGTGTGATTGTTCACATTTTTATAAAAGTTCATCTCTATTCATTCTCGTAGTTAGCTTATTATAGTATCTATCTATCATTTCAATACTAGTACCGCATTGAGCCGCAATTAGTGCGGGTGATTTTTTGGCTTTTAACATGTTAGTAATATAGCTATGTCTAAAGCTATAAAGTGATATAGCTTCTTCTTTGTGATCTATTTTGCAGTATTCACAGAAGTCAGAAAACATTCTTTCAAATTGTTGATTAATTACATTTGAATGATTTGATTTAAATAAATATGAATCTTTTAATGTGTTTTTAAATTGAAAAAGTGGGTGGTTATCATGTATTGATTTATCACCTTTTCGATGTATTTTGTTTATTATTTCGTTGATTGCAATTAGTGCTTTGCTATTAACTACTATCTCTCTAAATGATCTCTTGGATTTGCTGTGTATCTTTCCTGCGGTTATTTTTAGGTGTACATAGTCTCTATCAATAAGCCCTTTTTTATTAAGTTTTGGTATGCTGATGCTACTTATCATTTGATGATTTGTGCTTACATTCTCCCTAATGATATTTTCTTTCTCTTCAACCACAAAGTCACTAAATTTTATGTGTGAGGTTTCTTCACCTGACCTTGCACCTGTTTCGAGTAGAAATGTCATATAATGTTTGAATATAAATCTTTTATCTCTTGATGACTCTCTTTTTGCTTCATTTATGAAGTTATCAATATTCTCACTAAATATGCTTAAATGTTCATGATTAAACATTTGTTTTGTATCAGCTTGTTTTAGTTTTACGGTAGGCACTTTAATCGCTTCAGCTTCCGTTATTATTTTTTCATCAATAGCTCTGTTTATTATTTTGTTAAAGCAACTTTTTCTAATTGTTAGTTGTGTTTTGCTGTTTGCAAACTCACTTAAATAGTCTTTTACTATGATTCTATCTAGCTTCTTTATTCTTGTGCTTCCTATTTTTTCTATTATTTCATTTATTACTCTGATGTAATCAGTATTAATTTTTTTATCTTCAATCATTAGTAATTCTATTACTTTTAGTCCTATTTTTTTAACGGTTGGTTGCTTTCTTTTGCTTACTTCTTCTATGAAGCTACTATCATGATAATTAGTATATAAAGCCCAAGCTTTTCTTGTAGCTTGTTCTATGTCGCTTGTTCTTGTAGATATGCGTATACTACGTTCACTTTCTGAACCTTCTTTTTTTCTTAGATATACATAAAAGTTTTTACTTTTTTTATCTTTATATATGTATAATTTGTCAGTTAGTTTAATGAATGTTTCAGACATAATCTTTCAGAGTTTCTTTCAGAGTGCTTGCAGTGTATCTACGCAACCCTTTGTTGTAAAGGGCGTGTGTTGCTGTGCGGGGATTCAAAATCCGGTTTCGAAAGAAGTGACGGTTCAAGTCCGTCCTGCGGTACCATAATATGAAAGCCCTGATTCGAAAGAATCGGGGCTTTTTGTTTTCCGAAAGATAATATTCAACTAAATTAGTTATGAGCCGCTATAATATGCGTGTTTATTAGATAGTACTAAAAAGGTTTCAATATGGCAGCAACAGCGCATGCACTTCACATCTTGGTTAAACATAAAGAGATAGCAGAAGATATTATTAAGCAGCTAGCTAAAGGGGCTAAGTTTCAAACATTAGCTAAAAAACATTCGTCCTGTCCATCGGGTAAAAAAGGGGGTGATTTAGGCGAGTTTAAACGAGGTCAGATGGTACCTCAGTTTGATAAAGTGGCTTTTAGCGGTGCAATATTAGAGCCCCATCTTGTTAAAACTAAATTTGGTTGGCATGTTATTAAAGTGCTTTACCGGACTTAATTCACGACGGGTGATTCTTAATACCGCTTCTTTTTAAAATCGCTGCCAAAGAAATTTTTGTTCAAGCCTGACAGCTGTTATCACATTTAAAGCCCTGCTTTTTATTAGATGAAGTTTTTTATGAAAATTTTATTTGCAACATCAGCTAGATCTAACAATGGTAGCTGTTTTGATTAAAACAGCAGGTTTACTCTAGCTATGCTACTGGTAATAAAATGGTTTATCAATGATGACTAAAATTTAATAGCTAAACCAACCGAAATACTCCCATCAAGCCACAGACCATCTTCTATCAAAGCGTGACAGATGCTTTCTTGACAAAATAACTGATTATCCTCTTCTATATAACTTGCATAACCTCGAAGCTCTGTAACAAGAGCGACATATTTTGATAGTTCGTAGCGCGTGCCAAAAGCCATAGTGAGGGAGGGGTAGATTTCGTCTTTACTGTCAGTTTCAAAATAAGTGGCACCGATGCCTAGCGAGATGGTCGTCACATAATTTTGCTGTTTAAGCTGAGTAACGCCACTGAAATGCAAGTAGGTAATATCGAAGGAGTGCTCTTGTAGATCTGAACTACTGATAAAGTCGTGGCTAACGGTGTTAAGTAATATTTGTCCTTGGCCATTAGGTGAGTCTTGCCAAGCGATTGCTAAGCCATAATTCTTATCATCAGTGACAACCAGGTCTGTGCCGTTTTGGCTGTTAATTAGATCAGCACTGAACATTTTCCCGATAAAGGGAGTTATTTCTATATCTCGAGCATGGCTTGTAAAAGGTAATAGCAATAAAACTGAATTAATAAGTATGATGCAAATGAGATTTGCTGTCGTTAATGACGTTCGCATTTTATTACCTTTTTAATACGGATAAATCATAAGTGAGTAAAGCTATTATTAGCTGGGTTATTAGACTATTTCAAGCTTTACAATGTTTTTGTAAGCATAGTTGCTTGGTTATTCAATATGATCAATAATTTTTCAAATAACTCAATACCTATGGTTTCACCAGTGCTACCGGTTTCTTTATCAATACTATCTACCTCAAAACGAGGTAATATTTTAGTGATTATTGGTGCGTCTTTATGACTTATTAAATTAAGTATTGCAGAATTTACTGTTATTTTAGCGACCTTTAATAAACGTGGTGTCGTTGTAACTTGTTGCTGATTTTCGACACTAGGGTCTTTGAGGGTGAATTGAGCTATATTTTTTTGCACGGTTGATAGTAGTTGTTTGAAGCTGCCACCATCTTCGCTGTAATAAATTGAAGCACTCAAGCCATCGATGGTTATACTCTCGATAAGAATAATATCTTCTTTTAAGCTATCACGATCAACCACTAAATGAATGGCGGCAATACTTAGTGTCGATTTTTCATCGGTCGAAATATTCGATAATAGTGATGGAGCCATCACAAAATTACTAATGGTTCCTGTTCCCTGATACCCATGGACAGTTACGTTTTCAACCGTTACTTTTTGTTGGCTTAGTTGCGAACCAATATTTTGAAGTTGATTTTTAATATGAAAATTTAAAGAGTCACTGGCTAAAAACCATAGCGCAGCACCACATGATAATAATAAAACAAAAATTATGGCTGCAAATTTGTTCAAGGTTTGATCCTAAGTTGTATAGCAAATATTTATTATAACGTACTTTTATTATTGAATTTTAACTGGATAAAAATTTTAACTCAACGTCGTGTTGAAAAGCGTATTTTTTATTCAGCTTGATTAAAAAAAATACATGGTATATAAGATGAATGAATAACGAAAATTAATAAAAAATATATC
>NZ_JACGUS010000105.1:0-9125 GCF_014076785.1 Colwellia sp. MB3u-55 | reverse complement strand
ATTATCATGTTGTTTAACTCTAAATAGGCATATAACAAGTCACTCAAAAGGACTAAAAACAGTTGGCTAGGTTCGCTGCGCTCACTATTTTAGCCAACAATTTTTAGCCTCTTAGTGAGGCGTTATATGCCTAGGGAAGCGGTGTGGGATTAATCGAAGCTATTTTATTAGGATTGCAGTATAAGAACCTGCAAAAACCATTTGTTTTCTTCTCAATGCTAATTGGCTTTCTATTTTTTTCTTTAGCTGGTTTTGGAATGTTTTACGGTATTTATGAAATTGTCATAAGTAATAAAACTGGTAAGTTTCTACCTGTATTGGGTGTGTTAGCTTTTTCAATATTGTTTTTTGGTCTTGCTGGTGTTTGTGGCTATATGATCAAACGCTGTTTTAAATAGGTGTAATCGGCATATAACAAGCCACTCAAGCAGGACAAATAACAGTTGGTTTTGTTCGCTTCGCTCTCTATTATAACCAACTATTATTTGCCTCTTAGTGGGGCGTTAGAGAGCTAAAGGAATATCGGTGATAAATTTAGAATTGTCGGATTATTGGGAATTATTAGCTCTTCATAATGTATTAATGGAAGCAAAATTTCACGATAATCCTTTTAAACCTGAAATTCAGCTAAGTCCTCACGTACAAAGTTTGGCTAATAAAGTTTTTGATACTTTAATCAACGTCGAAGCACCAGCTCCAGGTTTCAGTAAAGAAGGCTGGTTAAGTTGGCGTATGGCTTCTAAGGATAGGAGAGAATTTCAGATGTTACTTAATAAAATTTCATCTGATCCAAGTTGGGTAAATTTGAGTAAAAGTGAACGCGTAAGGTATATCCAAACATTCATGGCTCCATTAAAATTAACAAATGAGTTACAGTCTGAGATTGTAGTGTAAATCGCTCTCTAACAAGCCATTCAAGCAGGACTTTTAACAGTTGGCTAGGTTCCGCTTCGCTTCACATTATAGCCAACTATCAAAAGCCTCTTAATGGGGCGTTAGGTGTATACGGATGTCACTCTGTTTGGTTGTTTCAAAACTAGCCACTGAAATAGAAATACAGCTTGATGGTTGTACTAATAGCCAACAGTCAATGCTGAAACTTATGATAGAAATGCCGAAATATTTAGCTATAAATAACTTGGCTTTATGGGAGGCTGATTATCGCTCCTCTATTAGCGAAGATGAAGACGAAATTAGTATTGAGTACAAGGCGATAGATATATTGTACGAGCTCGCAGGTTTAAACTTATTTGGCGAATTTCAGGTGAGTTTATCTAAGCAAGTGTATTCGAGTGTTGTCGCCAATTTAGAGCGGCTTGGTATTCAGGTTACAAGTGGTTTGGACGTTTCTCGGTGGTAGATACACCTAACAAGCCACTCAAGCAGGACAAATAACAGTTGGTTTTGTTCGCTTCGCTCTCAATTATAACCAACTATTATTTGCCTCTTAGTGGGGCGTTATATGCCAAAGGAGTTTTCCAGATAGATGGAAGTTGTTGTTTACATATTCTATTGCCTATTCTGTTTTGGCATGATGCCTTATCACGCAAAGGCTGTTACAAAAAGTAAGCTCGTTATTTGGAGCCAAATAGGGTTTTCCTTATTTTGGGCTTATTTAATTTTTTATGAATATATGTCGGATATTCCAGAAGGTGAAAATGGTTCAGTCATAATCGGAATGTTTATGATTTATCCATTACTTTGCTTTATATCCCAAGTCGTATTTTTTGTGCTTTATTATGTAATAAGCAAAATATCGCATAGCTTTAAATTGGCATATAACAAGCCATTCAAGCAGGACAAATAACAGTTGGCTATTTGCTCCTTCGTCGCTTATTTTAGCCAACTATCATTTGCCTCTTAATGGGGCGTTATATTTCCCCACGAATTCGATTCATTTAATTGTCCGCTTTTGTATTTAATAACAAAGCAGGGCGCTTGTTTCGGTTCTTTGTTGTGGTAAATTATGTGCCATTAAATTTGTTGTAGCTTTTGGTTAAACAGTTTTTCGCCAAGGAGTTTGGCATTTATCGCTTAATGATTTATGCGGTAATAATAAGTTTCAAAGCACTCGCTTAATTCAGTTTCGCGAGTGGCTTAAAATTCAAAGTTTGGTGTGTCGTGGGGATCGGGTTTTAATTTTACTCATTCCACCCAATAACCGTTTGTGTGTTTGGTTAGTTAAGTGATTGCAATATAAGGCAAATATAACAAGCCATTCAAAAGGACAAAAAACAGTTTGCTGTTTTCGTTCCTCAAACATTTTAGCAAACTATTTTTTGCCTCTTAATGGGGCGTTATATGCCTAGGAGGCTTGGTGAATAATAAAAGGATTGAGAATAAAATAGGCTGGTTTCTTTCAATATTAATAATGTATCCAGGTCTTGTATTCGTTGCACTGTCAGATAGAAAGTTTGATCACTTCATTATTTTTTCATTTGCGGCAATAATTGCAGTTTACTTTTTTCGCAGAAGCTATTCTATTATAAGAAATGTTAAAGGGTTCTTAATACGCTTTTATATTTCTATGTTTCTTGTAAGTGGCTCATTTATAGTCGTTGCTATTTCGCCAGAAGGAAATAATGCATTAGCTGGTGCAGTACTTTTCTTATGTTTACCTAGTATTTTAATATCTGGTTATTTATTATCAAAATCTAAAGCAGCCCTTGAAGTTATTGAATTGCATAAAAAAGGCATATAACAAGCTATTCAAGTGGGACAAATAACAGTTGGCTAGTTCCGCTCCGCTACACATTTTAGCCAACTATCATTTTCCCCTTAATAGGGCGTTAGGTTTTCATTCAATTTCGGCATATATTAAATTTTTACTCTTTTGTAATAAAAATGATTTATTAGAGACTATTAGTTTGATTGTTATTAAATTTAAGGAATATTCAAAATGAAAAAAGTCTTTAGGTACCTATTATTGTTATTAGTGGCTTTTGCAATTTATGCTGGATTAACTTCTCAAGTATGGTCTTATCCAGCAGGAATTATAGCGTTTAGCTTTTTGTGCTTTCTTGGTACTTTAAAGGGAAAGCGTTCATCAATTGAAACTCAATCTAGTAAGTCTTCTTCTGCTGTAATTGGTGCTAGTGTAACTAGCAGTTTTTCTTCCAGTTCGGATTGTGGGAGTTCTGATGGTGGTTGTTAAAACCTAACAAGGCAATCAAGCAGGAAAATTTACAGTTGGCTGTTTTCACTGCGTTCAACATTTTAGCCAACTATAAATTTCCTCTTATTGAGGCGTTAGTTGTACATGGAGAGTTGATGCGTTCTGCAATTAAGAAAGCCCTATTTAATTTTGGTGGATATTCCTTTTGGATATTATTAGTCCTTTGGGCTGCTTTTTCACTTATCCTCAAAGGTTGTGAATCTACTTGCTATCATGAAGTAGTAAAATCTGTAGCTTCTCCCGATGGAAAACAAGTAGCTGAAATATCTATTGGCGATTGTGGCGGAGCCACAACAGACTTCTTTGGTGGTGTTGATATAAAAAGCGATAACCCAAAATTAAGCGCAGAAAATCTATTTACCTTTGATGGCCGTCCTGAAGAAACAGGACTTGAAGTACGCTGGGTTAGCGACACAGAATTAATTATTAGTATTTCTGATCTTTATAAAGCTCGCTATATTAATCCAAATGGTAGGAAAAGCGCTGATTTAAAAGTAAAATATGAGTATCGCAAATAGTACAACTAACAAGTTACTCAAACGGACGCTAAACAGTTGGCTAGCGCTCGTTCCTCGCAATTTTAGCCAACAATTTCGCGCCGCTTAGTAAGGCGTTATGTTTTCCTAGAGGTTTATTGCTATGGACAGTAAAGATGCTCAATTAAAAATTATGGCTCAAGCAGTCTACGAATTAAGGCTTCTACTAAGTGGCTACCTTGGCAATAGAGATCCTGAAACACAATGTGAATCAGTATCTGCACATTTAGCTTACGCTTTACACAATGAAGCGTTAGCTATTATTGAAGACCGACCTGAAGATTTTGATTTGAATAATGCTATTAGTAAAATTAAACGTGTAGACGAAATGTACGGTGAGCAATTTGGAGAACGCTTTCAAAATCTAATTAGTGATGTAAAAACATAACAAGAAATTAAACAAGGACAAAAAACAGTTGGCTTTTTGTTCACTCCGTTCACTTATTTTAGCCAACAATTTTTTGCCTGTTAATTAGGCGTTATGTTTACCTCGATAGGGGCGCAATATTTGCAAAAGTTTAATGTATCCTTGAACGCTATTTTTACTTTATTATTCTCGATAATTATTGGTGTAATGCTCTTTGGTGCTATATCTCCTAACCAAGCTTATACCTTTATTGCAGTCTTAGTTTTGGTAACAATGTTGTATTCTTTATATGTAGTTATTAAAACTAGAGGTGAATTTAACTTAATTAGGTTATTGGTTTTATTATCGTTTATTGTTACGGTGGTTGTAGCGTGTTTTTATGTGCTAATTACAAATATAACGTCGGTTTAAAGTAAACATAACAAGCTATTCAAGTGGGACAAATAACAGTTGGCTAGTTCCGCTCCGCTACACATTTTAGCCAACTGCAATTTGCCCCTTAATAGGGCGTTATATTGCTAAAAGATTATGATTACAGATTATAGTAGGGAGCCGACTACCAAGTGCAATAAGTGCGGTTTGAGATATAAAACATCTTATTCTGTTTGCCCTCATTGCGTAGGCAAAAATAAAGGGCAAATAATTCGGGATATCCACATTCTGCACTCAGAGCAAATGGAGAAAAACTCTAGTATTGGTAGGCAGTTTATTTATTTGGCAATTATTGTCGCTTGCTTTTTAACGGTGTTATTTTAGTTGAGTGGTAATCGCAATATAACAAGCCATTCAAGCAGGACTTTTAACAGTTGGTTAGGTTCCGCTTCGCTTCACATTATAACCAACAATTAAAAGCCTCTTAATGGGGCGTTATGCGGCATTGCGAATTCAATTAAATGTAATTGTGGTAGTTGCCTTTTCTTTATCCTAGTTATTTACGCGTAATTAAATCTATTTAAGTTTTTGGTTAAATACTTTTTCGCCAAAGTAGGTGAGTGATAAATTCACTTTTCATTAGTGGCTCAAAATTCACGGTTTAGTGTGTCGCAATGCTGTGGTTTTTAATTGTGGATTTTATGTCGTTAATATTTATATAAATTGTGCTGTTTGTGGTAATGTAAAAATCGCATAACAAGGCATTCAAACGGACAAAAAACAGTTGGCTGTTTTCACTCCGTTCAACATTTTAGCCAACAATTTTTTGCCGCTTAATGTGGCGTTATGCGTATAAGCAGAGGTTCATTTGAATAGTCGAGTTTGGGATGAGATCAATGCAATTAGGCTTGATGCATTTTCAAAAATTCATTACAAAAATAAGCAAGAACAATATGTCGCATTGTTAATGACTAGGGTTTCTGAGCTATGCCAAGATTCTCTTTTATTACTAAAAGAAAATCGGATTGCTTCTGCTCCAATTCTTCTCCGGAGTGCTTTGGAATCATATGTAGATCTCATGTGTGTGATTAATGATATTGACTATATCGATGAAATGAATAAATCGTTTGATTTTCGCAAGAAAAAAGTTAAAGGCGAACAAGTAGATCTTAGGAAGCTATTGTCTATTAAAAAGAAATTTGAACTTGCTGGTGAGCTTGGTGTTTATAATGGGTTTTATGCTCATTTGTGTCGTAGCTCACATGGAAATCTGGAAATGCTAATTAACTACCATGCTGTTGGTGAAAGTATTTCAATTGGGCATCTACCTGATCTTAAAGAGGTAAAAACACTTGAAAACCAAGCTGTTGCATTGACAGCAACAGCTTTAATTTCAGGACTCAAACTTCTAGGTAAATTTAACAATCAAATTAATCTACTCGAGCATATTCAAAAATGTGCTGGTAGTGGTAAATACGCATAACAAGAACTTCAAGAGGGACAAAATAAAGTTGGCTGTTTTGTTCACTCCGTTCACCTATTTTAGCCAACTCTATTTTGCCCCTTAAGTGGGCGTTAGGGTTACCGAGATATGGAAGTCGCATCTATCAATCTAAAATCATCTACGGCTGATTGTGAAGAGCATCCAAAGATTGAATGGAACGCCTTCGATTTAAATATTCAATATAAGAATTGGAGTAACGAAAATGTCACTCTTAAATTTTTTGATGTCCCTCATTTTAAATTTGTGAGCAGTGATGAAAGTATTGTTTCAACTTTAAGTGATAATCTCGTTTATGAAGTTAAAAACTCTGACCTTGTAGCAAGTTTAATAAAATGCGGTGAAATCAATGACAATGAGCAGTTTAAGCATTGGTTTATTGGTTTCAACGGTATTGGTTCTTTTGTTGAAGTAGTATTCAAAGGCTTCGACGAAAAGTAACCCTAACAAGTTACTCAAACGGACGCTAAACAGTTGGCTAGCACTCGTTCCTCGTACATTTTAGCCAACAATTTCGCGCCGCTTAGTAAGGCGTTAGCTAACTATTAATCAAACATGGAGTCGTTATGAACAAAATTATTTTAGTGGTATCTATTTTATTGTTTTCGCAATTATCTTTTGCAAACACTACGCAAGATAATGAACCCTTACATAAAATAGTAAAAGATTTTGATAGTGCAATTAAAACCAAAGATAAATCTAAATTTCTAGATTTATTCTATGAAGGTACGGTTTCTTGGGTTGGTGTTTCGGCTGAAAATGATTTTAAAACAGCTAAAAGCAGAGCTGACGCTGCGATAGCCAAAGGTGAGCGCGCTAGAATGCCAATGAAAAATTTTCAAAGTGATCCTGAAAAATTCATCGATGGAATTATTGCTCGTGTTAAAGAGCCCAGAGAAGTATTCGAAAATATAAAAATCCTACACGATGGTGAAGTCGCAACAATATACTTTGATTATGAGTTTTACGACGGAGAGGTAAGAAAAAATTGGGGTAAAGAGAGCTGGTTACTTGTTAACACTGAAAAAGGCTGGAAAATCAATTCAGTTATTTTCTCTATCACTCGCGGATAAAAGTTAGGTAACAAGCTGTTAAACAAGGACAAAAAACAGTTGGCTTTTGCTCCTTCGTCGCTTATTTTAGCCAACTATTTTATTGCCTGTTAACAGGGCGTTAGCTATTTAAATATGAAGTCTATAAAAAGTTTTGTAATTTTCTGCACATTTTTTTTCGGATTGATCTCCATATTATTCAAATGGCGAGATTTGGATAATACGCAAGATATATATTTGTTGCTTCTGGTAGCAACATTATTTGGGCTGTGTGTTTCTGCAGTTATAGCTCGTAAAGGTTCTTTTCTACTTTCTAGTGTGCCTGATAATGAAGTTTGGGCGGCAAAATTTTTATTTTATGTGGGTGCTATCAGTTTTTCTATTTCTATCTCTTGTGTATTAAATATAAACTACGCAAAAAACGAAACTATCGCCTCTTACGAAATTAGTGATAAAAAGTACCAAGAGAAAGCAGGGAAAGCACCCGAAGCTTGGTACATTAGTATTAACAGGCATGGAACAACCATAGAGCTTGCTGTGGGTAGCAAAGATTTTAAGCATTACTCTTTAGGTGATAAGTATCCTGTAAAAGAAATAAATGGATTTTTTAACTGGTTTGTTTTGCTGCCAAATAGCTAACAAGTCACTCAAAAGGACTAAAAAAAGTTGGCTAGGTTCGCTGCGCTCACTATTTTAGCCAACAATTTTTAGCCTCTTAGTGAGGCGTTAGGTGTATCATGGAAGAAGTCCTTGCGTCATTATCAAAAAGTTGTATTACCTTATCGCTTGTATGCAATTGGCGCGTTCGAAATGGCTTTATCCATAGTGCAATCAAATCCTAGTGGTGGCGAACTAGAATGTAAGATAAATGGGAAGTTGAAAGTTAAAGGTAGTTCAACTGTCTTAACTAACCCTTCTATTGAAATGGGTATAATTCACTCTAGGGTTTTGTTTGAATTTTTAGGCTTAAAGGCACCTAAAGGACGACTGATTCAATGTTCCGCTAGAGGAACAGACATAAATATAGAGAGCTTTGGCTTAAATAAAGTTACCGTTGAACAGGTACTTTCTCACTGTAATGGGGATACTGACCTCGCAGAACAGAATATTGTTAATACGCTTACAGCAGCGAATAAGATGATTGCTCATTCAACCGAAATAATAAAGATAGATAATGATTCAATTAATGGCTACTTTATGACTTGTTCGGCTCTAATAGTGTTATTCAATACCTACTTTTATCAGCCACAAAGTTTGGAAATGCCTTTGGCTGTTGCAGCTACGGAGTAAAATACTCCTAACAAGGCGTTCAAACGGACAAATAACAGCTGGCTGTTGTTCGTGCCTCACACATTTTAGCCAGCTATTATTTGCCGCTTAACGTGGCGTTATGTTTCAATGGAGTCTCAATTAATTATGCAAGTCTCAAATTTACCTTGGACAAATAAGCATGTATCTCAACATTATTTTCTTGGAAAACTATCAAAATCAATTCCACCGTTATTCATTTTTATAACATTACTTTCTATAGCGAGATTATCTGAATTATTGTCACCTGATTTTGATTTGACTGGAATATTATCAAATGTTCTCATTATAGTTATCGGCGGCTTTATTTTATCAAAAAAAATGTCATGGGATCAGCAAGCTGCTTTCGTATTAATTACGCTTAAAATAATATTTGGTTTCCTTGGCGTTATTCTTATCGGATTGTCCATCAGCGACTTTGCAAAGTCAGAGTGGGGAGCTTTCCCATATTTTTTAGTCGGTATTGCCTTTCTTCCTATTTGGGAATTCATGTTTGGCTTATATAAGCAGCATGGTAAATTAACTATTGTACGTGCAGCATTAATAATAATTTCAGGTATTAGTATTTATATTCAACTTGAAACATAACAAGAAATTAAACAAGGACAAAAAACAGTTGGCTTTTTGTTCACTCCGTTCACTTATTTTAGCCAACTATTTTTTGCCTGTTAATTAGGCGTTATATATAATTAAGGATCGATGTTTAATATGGATATTAGTTATTGGATTGATTTAGTTGTAGCCATTATTCTTGGTAGCGTCTTAATACTTGTTTCCTTTGGCAAGTTAATTGATTTAACTTCTTATGGTATAG
>NZ_JACGUS010000104.1:0-52423 GCF_014076785.1 Colwellia sp. MB3u-55 | reverse complement strand
GTGTATCAGATAAACTGATTTGTTGTGAACGAGGCTTGGGCATAAAAATCACCACACTTATAAGAGGGTAAATTAAGTGTAGTTTATTGTTGAAAAAACAAACAAGTTATTATGGGTGGCTTAATTAGCATTTTAGGTGATTTATATAAGTAATTGAGCAATTGATCTTTATTTGCCTCAAACGAATAAAATGGTAGTACCTGTGTGATAATTGGTTTATCAAAATCACTTTGTAAAGTATCTAAAGCGCTGTTAACTTGTTGGTTTTGACTATCGTTATAGGTATATATCGCCGATCGTTATTTTTGACGCATAGAGTGGTTTGCTGTCGAGGCATGAGTATGTAAATGAATTTCAATCAAAGTCTGCAAAGAAATTATAGATTGAACAAAATAAACTTCAATCGCTTCAAATAACTCAGCATTATCATCGATTGAAGTAATCCAGCCTTGCTTTAACGCTTTGATACCAATAAGTGATTCAAAAACCCCTTCGGTACACCAATGGCAACCACCACCTAAACCAATCTTGCTGAAGTTTTCAGTATGCATAGTGTTATCTGTAGTTACTATTGAAGTTACTTTTATTAGCTCATTTTACTGAAGGTAATACCCAGTCACTTCGGGGAAAGTGGCAAGTATAACCATTTGGTATTCTTTGTAGATAATCTTGATGCTCTATTTCCGCTTCCCAAAAATCACCGGCAAGTGCTAACTCAGTAACTACAGTCCCAGGCCATAAACCTGATGCATTAACATCGCTTATCGTTTGCATCGCTACAGCATTTTGTTCAGCTGAACAGTAATAAATCGCTGAACGATATGAAGCACCTTTATCATTTCCTTGTTGGTGTTGTGTTGTTGGATCATGGATTTGAAAAAACAATTCAAGGATACTGCGAAAACTAACAATATTAGTATCAAATGAAATTTCTATGCCTTCTGCGTGACTGCCATGATTACGATAAGTTGCGTTGATGACATTTCCACCGGTATAACCCACTCGGGTTGACGTAACTCCGGGAAGCTTGCGTATAAGATCTTGCATACCCCAGAAGCAACCACCAGCTAAAATAGCGCGTTCAATTGTCATATTTATACATTCTCCACTTGATTAACGTATTCGCCATAACCATTAGTGACCATTTTATCACGATGAATAAAACGAAGTGATGCTGAATTAATACAGTAACGTAACCCACCTTCGCTTGTTGGACCATCGTTAAATACATGTCCTAAGTGACTGTCCCCATGACCCGAGCGAACTTCAGTTCGAATCATGCCATGGCTGTTATCATTAATTTCTTTAACATTTTTTGTTTCTATCGGTTTGGTAAAGCTTGGCCAACCACAGCCTGATTCATATTTATCTGATGAAGCAAATAACGGCTCACCTGAAACAATGTCGACATAAATGCCTGGCGAAGTATTATTAAGGTGCGCTCCGCTACCCGCTTGCTCTGTACCATTTTCTTGTGTTACGCGATATTGTTCTTTGGTTAGTGCTGAAATTACTTCGGTGGATTTTTGATAGATTGTCATAACTTTCTGTCCTCGGCGTTTTGTCACATTTCATTGTGACGCTATAGGTATTCACTGTATGTAATAACGGTACTCGTTATTTTATTTTATTTTATTTTATTTTATTTTTTGATGTATTATTGCCTTACCAACATGACCAATCGACAATATGGGCAGTATGATTTCTGAAGCTATATCCCGATGATAATTGGCAAAAGCTTCTATAAAAGTGATCATCAACAGTTTAAAATTATGTTGCAATAATTTGAATGAATTCAGACAAAAAAAACTAGGCAAGCCAATAGCACCAGCTATTAGAATATCAAAACCTGTAGTTATTAATGCACTGACGGGTAGTGAAAAAAAGCATAAAGTACAAAATATAATGCATTATTTTTACCGATCTATCTAACAATACGTTATGAACAACGATTAAGGTCCAATTCGCAGCTTCAGTTTTCCTAGTATGGCAATATTAAGAGTAAGCAGTTAAGTAAGTCACCGCAATACTCCAGTGTAATATCGTTACCATAATGTCGTGTACCCATATTAGTTAATAGCTAGTTATTTAGATCTACCGTTTAATGCTTATCTGTCTTTACCTCCAAGTGGGATATGACAACCTAAACACATTTGTAAACGATCTGATAAATCTACGCCTTGATACTTAATGATTCTACCATCAGAATAATACTCAGCCGAAAACCAATCACTATTAGTTGAGTCGTAGCCTTTTTCACGTTGAAAAATAATCGTAAGCGCGAAATAATTATCAGCTTGATCATCGCTATAAATTTTATGCGGTGTAAGTTCTTTTTTAGCTCCATAGTTATGCTTAACGATCAATTTTCATTTTTTCCCTTCTATTTCAGCGTTAATTGAGATAGCTTTTTGAATACTGCTATTGGGTCGGTTTCCTATAAATGAGTAACTGCGTTTACGCCCATTACCTATTAGTTGAGAATGTGGGCATATTTGCCTGCGATAAAAGTTATTTATAAAGCGATAAGAATGAGCCAGTTTAAGATTCGACCTTAATATAAAATCAAAAGAAAACAGCTCGATAAATTGTTTTTATTTAATTGGCTTAAGACTGTCTAAATGTCCACCACCAGCCTTCATTTTCATTCCTTTACCTTGACTTAATACAGGGTAATATTGAGTAAAAACAAAATCATCTACGGCAGCACCGGCATGACATGAATTACAAGATTTTGCAGGGAATGCTTTTGCTGTTTTTGATAGCGTTTTATGATCTGCACTTGAGAAACTAAAATATGCACAGTTACCGGGTTCATCTTTAAAATGTTTTTTACTTTTAATGGTCGCTTCAAGACCGATAAAGTCCCCCATAAAACATCCTCTGCCACTGACAGCAGATTTTGAGCCAACTGAAACTAGTTCTTTAATAATGATAGTACCCTCACGAAATTCACTTTTATTTTTCCAATGTTTTCAGCTCTTAGGATCAATATAAACATTATGAAGTTCAGGAAATGCAGCTTTGCCATTATTCATATCATTGGGGGGTAACGGGGGTGCCAACGTAGATCCATTCTCGATAGCCCATAGGGCGTTCTAGCTCACCATTTTTCATTACAAATGCTTCATTTGCATAAGTGGATCCTGAAAAAATGACTTGCACAAATAGTAAAGATACTGCTATTAATATTTTATTCGCTTTCATAATATACTCTGATTTATTTCGTGTAAGCCACTATAACAATCATTGCTACTAACCCTTGGTATCTGAAATACTCAAAAATGTCGTTCATCAACTCAAATGTCCAATATCAGAATTTAATGTACTTGACGATGTTATAGATACGCTTCGTTTTTGTGGCAGTATATTCTTTCATTCGAGCCTTGCAGCTCCATGGGGAATATCATTATCATCAATTGTGATGCCCAGATTTCATATTGCGTTAGAAGGCGGTTTTATGTTGGGGCACAAACCAGTAATACTAATGTAGCGCCAATGGATATCGTCATGATGCCAGGCGGAGATCTGCATTGGATAGCAGACGAAATTGGAAGCAAATTGGTGCCGAGTGAACAAGCGGGGGACGCCTGTGCTTTAGGTATGCCACTTTTTCAACAAGGTGAGATAACCAATAAGATTATGTATGAAATAATTGAATACGATGAGGATATTGGATATCCTATTCTCAGTGCCTTACCCTCCATAGTTCAACTTTCCAATATTCAATCAAATGATAATATTTGGATGACAGTAAAGTTAATTGATGTGGAAATAAAGAGAACAAATAATAAAAAAAACAGTATTATCGACCGTTTAACTGAAGTCTTATTTATTCAATTATTAAACAGTTTTATTGAGAAAAATAATCACTAACAGGTTTCTTATCCGCGATTAAAGAACCTCGTTTAAATAAAATATTACAGCTCATCCATCAACACCCTCAAAGACAATGGACTCTCAATATTATTAGTGATGTTGTCGGTATGTCTCGTGCAACATTACAACGTAAATTCAAAGCTACCATCGTTGTTTCTCACATGGTTTATGTAAGCCGTTGGCGTATGGCAAAAGCTTATCAATTGTTAAATTATTCAAATTTATTACTTGAAGGAATTGCTGATCTCATTGGATTTTCAGACGCTCGAACACTTTCACATGCATTCAAAGATCACTATGATGATACCCCTAGCCAATTCCGTAAGAAATTAGGGCGATAAATATCATTATAAACGCTGTATTCCTCTTAATAAAGATAAGGTAAGTTTGTTTCAAACATTCAAAGCTGTACCTTAAAATAGATATTTTCACCAAAAATTGATACATAGCAAAAGTTATTTTTATAAATCCAACCTATAATGAGTCATATGGAAAAATTACCCAACAATCCGAAAATTGGCAGACAATTTCCTGAATTTAGCATGTCATCAATTAGAAAATTAATTCACTCACCTTTTCGTATTATGTATGTATTAAATAAAATAAGCATTCAGATTATTAGAGTCTGGCGGAGCAAAAGATTAATGCATTTACTGTTAGATTATTGAGTCAAAAATGATGTTCTGGTATCAATCTGTGAGTATGTAACGGCAATAAATAACGTTTAAATCCAAGTTATGACATGAACCACACTCTTAGTATCTAGCCTAATCCCCGTTAAACTAAGTAAATCTTATACCGAAAATTTTATTGTGATTTGGGTTGTTGAGGGTTCAAGTCCCTTTAGTTATAGGGCTTTTCTAAATTTCTCTTGAAAACCATCTAATAACGCCTATTTAGGTAATTTATCTAGGTGTTGCTGATTTTTTTGATTAAACTAACAGTAATTAAAGTAAGAAGTACACTGTAATGGAAAAACATCAACAATTATTAATTGCCTTAAGGAAAGTTATCCGGGCAATCGGTTTACATTCAAAACAACTGAATAAGACATCAGGTTTAACGACCCCACAATTACTAATTATGCTAGAAATTGATAAAACCTCTGGTATCAATTCAAGTCAAGTCGCTAAAAATGTTAATTTAAGTGCTGCTACCGTGACTAATATTTTGGATAGGCTAGAGAATAAAGGCCTAGTTTCAAGAGTACGTAGTACCCAAGACAAACGTAAAGTCAGTTTATATTTAACCGAGAATGGTAAAGCACTTTTACTCAACGCACCACAAGCTTTGCAAGAGCATTTCATTGAAAATTTTGCTAATTTGGCACAGTGGGAGCAATCACAGTTACTTTCATCTATGGAGCGATTGGCCGGTATGATGGATGCAAATGAAATAGATGCTGCCCCACTATTAGAACTTAATGCGATGAGCGCCAGCAGCACTCAGAAAGCTGACACACCTGATAAGTAAGTACAGCTCGGTTTAACCCGAGCTGTATTCAATTAGCGTAGCAAATGTAAGAAATGTAAATGCTTGTGGTATTGATCAATAATATTGTTGATCACTGCCGTTTTCGACCAGCCCATAATGTCATAGTCTTGCCCACCTTCGCCCAAGTGAACTTCAGCACGATAATAACTTTGCTCATCTTCCGCTTCATTGGCTTCAATAACATAGTCAGGTTGAGAGTACTTACGAGCTAACACCCGATAAACAAACTCTTGTGCTTCACCATGGTCAACAATTAACGTCAGCCCATCATCATTTGAGATTTCAACATTGATTTGGTTAGCTTGTAGCTCTTTAGCGACGGAGTCAAATGCTGGAATTACTGTCTGCGTAACAAACTTACTTACATTAGCTTTGTTGGGGAAATCGACAACATTTTTTAAGCGCATTTGCCAACTATCACTATTCTCATTACCTGAATGTGGGATTGCTGTGATTAGCTGACTATCCTGCTTAAAAGCTTCAACTTTTAACGATTTAATCAAGCCTGTAATGGCAAGCAATAACACGATAGTAAAAGGTAAAGCACTGGCAATAGTCATGGTTTGGAGGGCATTAAGACCACCTGCCAATAATAATATTGCCGCAACGATACCAATACCTACCGCCCAATACACACGTTGCCATAGCGGCGTATCATTTTTGCCATGCGAGCAAAGCATATCAACGACCATAGCGCCTGAATCACAGGAGGTGACAAAAAATATCACAATCATTAAGACACTAAAGAATGACAACACCGAAGATAATGGGAAGTTTTCAAGAAAGACAAATAAAGCAACAGATGAGTCTTTACTTACCATCTCACCTAATTCGACAATACCTTGATTATAGACCAAATCAATCGCACTATTACCAAAAATAGTCATCCAAAATAAAGTGAATACCGTGGGTATTAGCATAACGCCAACAATAAATTCTCTGATAGTACGGCCACGTGAAATCCTGGCAATGAACAAACCAACAAAAGGTGCCCACGCCAACCACCAGCCCCAATAGAATATTGTCCAGCCACCTATCCATTCAGTCTTTTTGTATGCGAATAAATTAAAGGTGTTATGAATGATATCCGCTAAATAGTCACCAATATTTTGTAAATAGGCTTGTAATAAAAATACTGTTGGACCGAGTACAAAAATTAATAATAACAAGATTACCGCTAAAACCATGTTGGTTTCAGAGAGTATTTTAATGCCCTTATCTAGCCCTGTGGCAACTGATATAACCGCAAGTGACGTGATACCAAACATAATAATTATTTGATTAATGACTGAGACTTCAATACCGAACAAATAACCAAAACCTGCATTAACTTGTGAGGCACCTAAGCCCAGGGAAGTAGCGACACCAAAGACCGTACTCACCACAGCAAAAATGTCGACTAAATGTCCTGGCCATTTATATATTCTATCCCCAATCAAAGGATATAGTGCAGAGCGTAACGTTAGCGGTAAATTATGACGATAACTAAAATAGGCTAATACTAAGGCAACAATGGCATAGATAGCCCAGGCATGAAGTCCCCAATGAAAAAATGTCATTTTCATTGCTTCTTGCACAGCTTCAACTGTACCTGTTTCTGCTGTCGGTGGTGACAAGTAGTGCATTAAGGGTTCTGCGACACCAAAAAACATTAAGCCAATGCCCATTCCAGCAGCAAAGAGCATCGACAGCCAAGAGACTAAGGTGTAATCAGGTGTTGAATGATCTGGACCTAACCGAATGTCGCCGTAACGAGAAACGCCTAAAAAGATAACAAAAAAGAAGATGAATGCGACAGTCAGTACATAGAACCAACTACCATTTTCAATAATACTCGTTTGAATAAGTGTAAATAAACTTTGCGCCTGTTGAGGTAGTGCAGCGGTATAAACTAACAAGGCAATAATAATAGCGGAGGCACTGCCAAATACCTTCTTGTTTAATTGACTCTTTACAGTTGTAGGCAAATTCTTCCCCTGATTTTAATTAGTATTGATATTATATCGACTTAAGCCATGCTGTAAACAATTGTGTATACGACACAAGGAAATTTAAAGAGGAATAAATGCTTTATTAGAAACACAAATACATCAACTAATACATAAACATTTGTAAAAATTATCTATAAGTCCTATTTTTTGTTAAGCTATACTTGAATAAATATAGTTAGAACTCTAATAATATCAACTCAAAACATAATCAAATACCAAGGGATACTTAATATGAAATTCACTAAGTTGCATTATGCTGTGCTTACAGCACTAGCTGCATCGAGCGCGCTCTCTGCAGAGGAAGTCAAAAAGCAACAAAAAGCAACGATAGAAGTTATTGAAGTTACTGCAACTAAACGCATTGAATCTATTCAAGATGTTCCTGTTACCGTTACCGCTTTAACGGGTGATAGTTTAGAAAAACTTGGGGTGTCAAATTTCGACGAATATGTAGAATTTTTACCTAATGTTGTTTTTCAGGGCACTGGCCCTGGACAGAATGAAATATATATTCGTGGTGCAGCTACCGCACAAACAAACATATCTGTTTCTTCAGTACAGGCATTGCAACCGTCAGTTGCTTTTTACTTAGACGAACAACCTGTTTCTATGCAAGGACGTAACTTAGATGTTTACGCGACTGATGTTGAACGTATAGAAGTTTTACCTGGGCCACAAGGCACACTTTTTGGTGCTAGCTCGCAATCGGGCACAGTTCGCTTGATTACCAAAAAACCAAACCATGATGGCTTTTCTGCCGGCTTTGATACCAGCACAAGTACCACAAAAGGTGGTGATTTAAGTAATTCTGTTGAAGCTTATTTCAATATGTCTCTAACAGATTCACTTGCCGTTCGTGTTGCTACTTACAATGATCACCAAGGTGGTTGGATAGATAATATTCGCAATGTTCCTGGTCAAGGTGGTTATAACGGTAGTGCGGTAGTTATTGATAGAATTTCTGCTAATTTTGCTAAACTAGCAGATCCTGAAAATACACCGGTAACTGCTCCACAAAATGATGCTTTAGTCGAGGACGACTTTAACACGGCCAATTATGCTGGTGCACGTTTTGGTGCCTCATACTTGATCAATGACGAATGGAACCTTTTAGTTCAACACACTCAACAATCTCTCGATACTGAAGGTGTGTTTTCTTATGATCCAAATCTTGAAGGCCAAACATCAACAAACCGTTTTGTACCAGAAAATAACAATGATGACTTTGGTTTAACCACGTGGACACTAGAGGGCCGCCTTGAGCAACTTGATATCGTTTATACTGGTGGTTACTTAGACAGAGATATTAATTCAACGATTGATTACACCGGTTATACTAATGGTGGCCAATTCTCTGCTTATTACGTTTGTAATTATGCAAGTGCACCTGAAGCACAAGAATGTCTTGACCCAACTAAGTATTACAAAGAAGAAACGAGTACCTCTCGTACCACCCACGAACTTCGATTCAATACTCCAGCTGACAATGCTTGGCGTATAACGGCTGGTGTTTTTTATGACACACAAGAAGTATCATCAGTGGGTCAATTTAAAATAGCCAATACCGAACTTTTTCCTGATTTAAAAAGAAAACTTGTTGGTAGTGAAGGTATTAACAGTAATGGTGGACCTTTCCCTGCTGAAGTGAGCTTTGTTAATGATGTTACCCACACGATAGATCAAGTCGCGGTATTTGGTCAGTTTGCTTATGACATAACCGACACCGTTACTGCAAGTTTTGGTGCACGTTGGTATCAAATTGATGACATTTACAAAGGGTCAACAACAACCGCTGATGTTAGTGGTCGATTACGTGCCTTTGGTGACGGAAGTGACGCTGCCTTGAACGAATTTTTTGGTGAAGAAGAAGCAACTGCTATTAAAGAAGCTATTGCTAGCGGTCAGTTAGACACAAGTCTACTTGACAATAGTGGTAAATTAACCGTAGATGATACAATTATTAAAGCCTCGGTTGATTGGAAGGTAACTAACGATGTGATGGTCTTTGCTTCCTATTCTGAAGGTTTTAGACCGCCGGTAACTAACCGTGTAGGTGGTGGTGCTGCTGCAAACCAAGAAGGCGCTTTTGAAGGTTTTCGTATACCCGTATACTCAACTACCGATAGCTTAGATAACGTTGAAGTTGGTTTTAAATCAACCTTGTTTGAGCAAACATTACGTTTTAATGCAACCGCTTATTATTCAAAAATATCTGATCTACAGACCTCTCGCTATGATCCAACCAATATCAGTTTCTTAGTATTTACTGATAACGTAGGTGATGCAGAGATCAAAGGTATTGATGGTGATTTTAGTTGGGTAGTGACTGACAACTTAGTGATCTCGGGCGCGTTCAGCTTAATTGATACTGAATTAACATCAGTTAATGACGTACTTGATGGCATTGCACCAAGTGTGGGTAGTAGATTACCTTATTCAGCTAAATTTTCAGGCAACCTACAAGCAGAATATTACTATAATATCTCTGGTGATTTAACCGGTTATGTCAACGGTTCAATTAGTTATACCGGCGAAAGACTTGCGGGTATGGCGATGGATGCTTACATGGTCGAAGATGCGACTAATTTAGTTTATGGCACAGGTTCAGGTTTAAGTATTCAAAAAGAAGCTGATGTTTATAAAGGTGTTAACTATCAAAGTAGTAACGGAGAAACCTTTGCCGGTGGTCGTTACATCCAAGATAGTTACGTTTTGGCCAACTTAAGCTTTGGTGTGACTAACGACGAATGGAAAGCAGAAGTTTTTATTGATAACTTAACTGATAAAAGCGCTATTCTGTACGTAGATACACAACAATATACGCCAAAAGTTGTTTCTAACAGACCTCGTACCGTAGGCTTTAGATTCTCGTATGATTTTTATTAAGCGTTAATATTACTTAACTTTTAACTAAAAACGAAATAAAGCCGCTTGAACTTTGTATCAAGCGGCTTTTTATTGATAGAGTATCTCATCAAAGCAAGACCACTTGTTAACCTGCCTTGGAGCAAAATCGTTGAACAACACAACTTTCCCCCCGATTGAAACACACTTAAAATCGATTCAAACCTTAATCCAAACAGCAAAATTTAACGAAGCGATTGCACAAAGTAAAGCACTACAACAACAAGTTACCAAACAACAAGACCACATTGAATTATGGTATTTAATGGCTATTGCCCAGCGCTATAGCAAAGAATTTACCCAAGCACTCACCAGTATTAACGCGTTACTTGAACTTGATACCCTGCACAGCCGAGCAAATCAAGAACAAGGTTATACGCATTTGGCCTTAAACAAGGTTAAGCAAGCTAAATTATCCTTTGAAAAAGCCGTACAACTTAATCCAAGTTTAGTGGGTAGTTGGCATGAACTGATTCAACTTTATCGACAAGACGGCCAACAAGAACAGGTGCAAAAGGCAGCTAACCATCTCGAAAAATTAAAAAAATTACCACCGGCTTTACTGGCAGTTACCGAATTAAGGTATGAAGGGAAATTATTAAAAGCTGAGCAAATTTGTCGACATTTTTTACAGAACAACAAGCGTCATGTTGATGGCATGTGCTTACTTGCTGAAATAGGTATGGAGCTAAAGGTTTATGACGATGCTGAATTTTTACTGGCTAGCGCCCTTGAATTAGCCCCTGATCATATTCATGCACGCTCTCAATATCTAAACCTTCTTATCCGTTTAGGAAAATATAAAGCCGCAGAGCAGCAGGTTGAAATATTACTACTGACACAACCAGACAATCTTAGCTATAAGATAGCCAAAGCCAATGCATTGACCGGCTTAGGTAAAATAGAACAAGCTATTACTTTGTTTGATCAAGCCATCAAACAAGATAACAAGATCCCCGGTTTCTATTTACAACTTGGTCATGCACTAAAAGCTCAAGGCGATATCAAAAAAGCGGTTGCTGCTTACCAAAAAGCTTATCAATTAAACCCGAGCTACGGTGATGCATTTTGGAGTTTAGCCAATACGAAAACCTACCGCTTTAGTGATGAAGAAATCACCAAAATGCAACACCAGCGCACGGATGAGAATTTGGCGATAACCGACAAAGTGCAATTACATTTTGCTACCGGTAAAGCCTTTGAAGACAGAGAAGACTATCAGCAAGCCTTTGAAGCTTATCAGCAAGGTAATGAATTACAGCATGCTAGCAACGGCTTTGACATTAATAAAATAGAACAACAAGTCGCTGAACAAATAAAATACTGTACCCACGAGTTATTTGAAGTTCGTCGCAATTTAGGTCTTAACTCACCTGACCCTATTTTTATTGTTGGTTTGCCCCGTGCAGGTTCAACCCTGCTTGAACAAATACTGGCTTCACACAGTCAAGTTGATGGCACGATGGAACTACACAATATTTTAGGCTTAGCGTCGAGGTTACGCGGACGCGAGAATAATAAAAATGATCAGGAAAGTCATAAAGAAAGCCAATACCCCAAAAATTTAGCTGAAATTAATCCGACATATTTTAAACGCTTTGGTCAACAATTTATTGATGAAACACGTGTATACCGTGAGCAAGCACCACTTTTTATTGACAAAATGCCTAACAACTTTTTACACATAGGTTTGATTAAATTAATACTGCCAAACGCGAAAATTATTGACGCAAGACGCCAACCAATGGCTTGTTGCTTTAGTGGTTTTAAGCAATTATTTGCCGAAGGACAAGATTTTAGTTACAACCTTGAAGACATTGGACGTTATTATCAAGCTTATTTAAAATTAATGGCCCATTGGGACCAGGTATTACCTGACTTCGTATTAACCGTTAATCATGAAGATGTGGTTGATGACTTAGAAAAGCAGGTCAGAAGAATACTTGATTTTTGTGGCTTAAGCTTTGAACAATCGTGTGTTGATTTTCATAAAACCAAACGCACCATTAAAACCCCAAGCTCTGAGCAAGTCCGTCAGCCAATTTACAAAAGTGCTACCGAGCAATGGCGTCACTTTGAACCTTACTTAGCGCCATTAAAAAAAGTATTAAACATCGAATAACCTGTTGTTATTAAGAGATTAGTAAATATTTAAAACCATTATATAAACTGTTATAGTGAATAAATAAACAGCGAAATAACACCTTCGCTAAAAAAGGATTTTGTGAGAACAAGCTAAAATGAACCACTTTGATAACAAAAAATTTCATCAACCTCATGTCATTTCATTATTTGCATTAGTGGGTATGTCGATAACGGCTGTTATGGGAATTGTTGGTCTTTTTAACAAAAATTTTGTTTTAGCGATATCGTTATTCATCGCCAGCTTTATTTATTTCATCGGTTATTACGCCTACAAAAAATTTAACAATGTTAAATTAAGCTCCGCAATTATTCTATATTCTTTATATATATTAATGTTTTATCTTATATATACTGGTGGCGTTGAGAATACAGGTCCATTATGGGTGTTTATTGTTGCTCCTGTTTCAGTATTTGTTCATGGCTTAAAACGTGGCCTGATAGATCTGATGTTCTTTGTAATAATATCTATCGGGATCATGAGTATACCAGCGGAAATTATTTCTCATGCTGCCTACAGCACTGAATTTAAATTACGCTTATTATACTCTTTTTTAACCGTGACTTTTCTTTCTGCTCTATATGAATATTCAAGAGATCAATCTTATCAGCACACCTTAAAATTAAGTGAGAAATACCAACGCTTGGCGCATTTAGATCCCCTAACCCAATTATCTAATCGCCGTGCTGCGCTTACCCTGTTAAAACGAGAACAAGCACGTGTCATTCGAAGTAAAGAATCTTTATCTATTATTTTATGTGACATTGACCACTTTAAAAAAATTAATGATAAGTACGGTCATAATGCGGGTGATGCAGTATTAATTGAGTTAGCAAAAATATTTACCAACGGTATGAGGGAGCAAGATTGTATTGCTCGTTGGGGCGGAGAAGAGTTTTTATTTATTTTACCGCAAACCCAAGCCGAAAGTGCCCATGTTTTAGCAGAAAAAATCCAAGAAAAACTCCAACACCATATCGTTCATTATGAAGGCCATGATATTAATGTCAGGATGAGTATGGGCATTGAGCAATTCAAAGACAACCAAACCATTGATGAAATGATCAACTGTGCAGATAAGCAGCTTTACCAAGCGAAGAATGCTGGCAGAAATCAAATTTTTCCAAAATTTTAAATTTGCTGTTTTATCACACGGTAATCAAAGGATTATGGCGCCTGATCAGCATAGCTTAAAATCAAAATATGCCCATCATACAATGTATTTAGTACAAGCCTCGTAAAGCTCTTGTAGTTGTACAGGTTTGCTTAGCACGCGGTCAAAGCCTATCTCTTTATATAACTCAACATCTTCACTCATAACATTTGCCGTTATCGCAACAATTGGAATATTAGAGCTTGCTCTAATAATTTTACAGGCTTCAACGCCATCCATTACCGGCATTTGAATATCCATAAAGATAACCTTAGGATGATGGGTTTTAAACAGTTCGATACATTCAGTGCCATTTTTCGCCATTAGTATATTGGCACTGGTCGGCGCCATTAACTTATTAAATATGGTGCGATTAATGGCAGTATCCTCAGCAAGTAGAATAGTGATGTTATTTAATTGCGGTGTCGCCAAAAGTACTTTTTCTTTCAATATTTTCTGTTTATTTGTTCGAGTCAAAGGTAAAGAAATAACGAAACAACTCCCTTCACCTAACTTGCTTTGCACCTCTATATTGCCCCCCATCATTTTAGCTAAATTCAAAGCGATATTAACACCTAAACCTGTGCCACCATATTTTCTGGTCGTCGACTTATCCGCTTATTCAAAACGGTCAAAAATACTGCTCAATGCATATTCAGACATGCCTATGCCCGTGTCGATCACCTTAATAACGACTTATTGTGAGCCACTAATATTAATATCTACGCTACCTTGATGAGTAAATTTAAGTGCATTAGAGATAATATTAATCAAGACCTGTTTTACTCTCGTTACATCACCTAGCCAATATTGATGAAAATGATCATCAAAGTTCAATGCTAATGTGATTGAATTTTCGACCGCTATGGGTTTAAATTCATTATAAAGATTGTTGAGCAGTTCCTTTAAATCAAAAGAATTGTCCTCAAATTCTACTTTGTCGGCCTCAATTTCAGAAAAATCCAAAATATCATTCAAAATGGTTAATCAGGGAACCACCATTCTTCACGTGTTGTCGCATTATGAGAACCTACATCGATAATGCCACCTTCATCTATCATGCGGGTATACATTTTCTCCATGGTGCCTTACCACACTTCGATTTGTACGTGCGCTAAACCACGTTGCAGTCCCCCCCATTGAGCACCTGTGGTTTTTTTTGAAAAATAACAGAGTAGCCCATACCCTCAAATAATCCGGCTGCAATATGAGATAAAACCAACTAACTTGTCCAATCGTTTAAGACAACTTTTATCGGTTCGTCATTACGAAGGCTCTGCGCTTGAGAGGAAGTAAACGTCAGTAGGTTAAAAATAATGAATAACAACAGTATGAGTTTTGTTTTGTTTCAATATTGCACTAACTATAGACAGGTTTTCGATAAATTATAGGTAATAATTATGTGAAAATCTTACTTTTAGCGCTAATAACAGCACAATCTGTCTTTGGTCGTAGATATTTGATTGTTTACCGATTTTACTTTTGTGTAATAGGCCATATCAGGCTAATCTAGGATCACACAAAAATAGGATAGTACTTATGAAACAGTCGATGATAATCAACGGAAAAGCTCATGAAATTACGGTAGATGGTGATATGCCACTTTTATGGTTTCTTCGAGACAACTTGGAGTTCACTGGCACCAAGTTCGGCTGTGGTAGTGGTTTGTGTGGTGCTTGTACCGTTCACGTTGATGGCCAAGCCATACGTTCATGTATTACTCCCGTAAGTACCTTGGTTGATAAAAAAATCACCACCATTGAAGGACTATCCGAAAAGGGTGATCACCCGCTACAAAAAGCTTGGTTAAATAATAATGTTCCCCAATGTGGATATTGTCAGGCCGGACAAATTATGAATGCGGCTAGCTTGTTAGCGGTTAATACTTCCCCCACTGAAGCTGAAATTGATACGGCAATGCAAGGTAACATTTGTCGTTGCGGTACCTACCAACGCATTAAAAAAGCCATCGTTGAAGCTGCTGACACGTTAAGTAAAGAGGTTTAGTATGACCATTTCAAATGTAAGCCGTCGTAATTTTTTAAAAACAGCCGGTTTAGCCACCGGTGGTTTAGTGATAAGTGTCGCTCTACCGATGAATGCCTTAGCAGAAAAGGGCATTATCAAAGACAGTGGTGGTGAACTTAACGCTTTTATTCACTTGGCTGAAAATGGCGATACTATTATCTATTGTGGCCGCTGCGAAATGGGCCAAGGAATTAGTACTGCCCTGCCTTCTGCTGTCGCTGATGAAATGGAAGCTGATTGGCAGCGTGTTACAGTAAAACAAGGTGACGCCAACGAAAAATATGGTCCACAAGCAACAGGTGGTTCAGCGAGTATCCGCGTAATGTACCAGCCTATGCGTGAAGCTGGGGCGACAGCAAAAGCAATGTTAATTGCCGCAGCAGCAAAAGTGTGGAAAACCTCTCCTGAAAACTGCTTTGCCCAAGCACATTTTGTTATTAATAAAACCAATCAACAAAAACTCGCTTATGGTGAATTAGCAAGTATTGCCGCCAATATGCCAATACCTGAAAAACCTATGCTTAAAAACAAAAGTGACTTTAATTACATAGGTAAAGAATTACCTCGTCATGATCAGGCAGCAGTGGTGGTCGGTAAACGTATTTATGGTGTCGACACTAAACTACCCGGCTTAAAATATGCGGCCATGATCCATTGCCCTGTTTTAGGTGGTGCCTTGAAAAGCCTTGATAAAACCGAGGCTTTAAAAATGAAAGGTGTTATTGACGTTATCGAAATTCCACGTTTTAATATCCCGTTTGGTTCTATTGGCGGTGTTGCCGTAGTAGCTGACAATAGCTGGACGGCACAACAAGCGGTGAAAAAGTTAAAAATAACTTGGGATTTAGGCGAAAATGCTATTTACGACACCAAAGAATATAAACAGCAACTGGTTAAAAATGTTGAAAAACCAGCAACGTTAGCTGCTGAACGTGGTGATATTGAAAAAGCGTTTGGCGCAGCAAAACATAAGATGTCAGCCACTTATACCGGAGGACATCTTTCACATGCACCGATGGAGCCTAATGCGAGTGTCGTATGGGTACAAAAAGACTCCTGTGAAGTATGGGCGTCAACACAAAGCCCTGCCGATATTCAAAAAGTATTAGGGCAATACTTAACACGCGAGCCAAAAGATATCGTAGTGCATGTAGCAATGGCCGGTGGTGCTTTTGGTCGTAAATTTAAGTGTGACTACGTTCATGAAGCCGCTGTTATTTCAGAAAAGACTGGCGTGCCAATTCAGCTGACGTGGACCCGCGAAGAAGATATGCGTACGGGCTATTATCACTCGATAAATGCCCAACATATTGAAGCATCTATGGACGACCAAGGAAACGTAACAGGTTGGTTACATCGCGCCGCCTTTCCGTCAATATCAACTTTATTTGACCCTTCGTTGGTTAGAACACCAGCGAATAGTTTAGAAGATATTACTAATCATTTATTTGGTATTGAGAATTGTCGTATCGAATCAGGTGATGCCAAAGCTCATACGCGTATTGGTTGGTACCGTGCAGTTTATGCTATTTTCTATGGCTTTGCTTTTAGTACCTTTGCCGACGAATTAGCGTACAAAGCAAATAAAGATCCTTTGTCTTTTGTTAATCAAATTTTTGATAACAATAAAAATAAAGAACAGCAAGCAAACGTCAAACGAGCTAAAGATATTCTCGCCATTGCTGCTGAAAAATCAGGCTGGGAGAACCGTAAATTACTACCAAAAGGACAAGCTATTGGTTTAGCGGTGCATTATAGTTTTCAAAGTTTTGTTGCCATGGCAGTACATGTTGAAGTCAACGGTGATGATATTAAAGTATTAAATGTAGACTGTGCGATAGATTGTGGCCAAGTACTGAACCTTGATGGCGCAACCGCGCAAATGGAAGGTGCTGTTGTTATGGGCATGTCATTAGCATTAAGCACTGAGATAACCTTTAGAGAAGGTGCTGTGGTTAATTCAAATTTTCATGATTACCCCGTGATGCGTATTACCGATATGCCAAATGTTAGGGTTCATATTCCTGATTCAGATGAAAGCCCAACAGGATTAGGCGAACCCGGTGTTGCTCCTTTTGCACCCGCATTAAGCAATGCTGTCTTTGCCGCTTCAGGTAAGCGCTATAGAGATTTACCTTTTAAACCGATGTCAGTGTAAGGATTAAATGAACGTTTTATTGTTAATTTTTTTATATTGTTGTAGCAATTTCGAGCAACAACACGTATTGCTCAGCAAGGACTTTTCCCTATGAGCAATCATTTATCGCACTTATTAGCGCAATGGTACCCGCATCGAGATAACGCTGACTGGGTACTTGCTACTATTTACCAAACCGAAGGCCCGTGTTACAGAAAACCCGGAGCTATGATGTTATTTAGTAGCCAAGGTGATCAATTAGGTATGCTCAGTGGTGGCTGTTTAGAGTCAGATATTGGTGTTAATGCCAGAAAAGTTATGCAAACGAACAAGTCAATGTTGGTTTGCTATGATGGAACAGACGAAGATGATATGTCTTTTCATCTGGGTATTGGCTGTGGCGGCACGATTTATATAATGTTACAGCAAGTCAATAACGCTAATGACTATTTATCATTGGCGCAAGTCTACGATGCACTTAAGCATCGTATTTCTGGCTACCTTTATCAAAGTATTGTCAAGCAAGGCAATGATGCGCAAGCTTATTTTGAAGCGGCAAAAGTAACGAATATAGCGGCAACAGCGACATTAATTTCCTCCCCCTTAAATAACGATGACAAAACAAACTGGTTAGCAACGCCGATTGTACCCGAGCCTCACCTGCTAGTTGTTGGCGGAGGTATTGACGCGCGTCCACTGGTCAATATGGCTGAACAGCTAGGTTGGAAAGTATCGTTGTGGGATCCACGTCCCGCCAATGCTCGAAAAGAATATTTTTCAAATGTTAGCCATATTATAAAAGGCGAAGCCGAAGTACTGACCACCTTTGCTGCAGAAAAAGATGTTAACGCCGCCATATTAATGAGCCATAACGTCTCGATTGACGCACAAGCTCTAAAAGCTTTAGCTAACACCAATATTCAATATTTAGCTTTGCTTGGTCCAAACAATAGAAAGCAGCAAGTTATTACTCAGGCTGAAGTTGTCGAGCGATCCTTATCGTTTACATTCGCCGGCCCTGCGGGTCTTGAAATCGGTGGAACCTTGCCTGAGAGTATAGCCTTGTCGATACTTGCCGAATGCCATGCCAGCCTATTTAACAAAAGTGCTCAGTCAATTAGCCATGTACTTTAGTCGCCGCCATCGAACAATAACACCATGAAACACCCTGATTATAACTTGAAAATAGTGCTACTGGCGGCAGGTAAAAGTGAACGTTTTAACGGCATTAAGGTACTCGCAAAACTACAGCAGCAAGAAACGTCAATGACTTTGCTCGAACATGCTTTACAACAACTTTCTTTGGCACTTAAGACACTGAATATCAGTAACAAAAATATTCGTGTCGCCACAGGGCGTTATCATCAACAAATAAGCGAATTATTAGACGACCCCAACCTCTTAGATTATTGCGAAGCGGCTCATTTAGGCTTAGGACACACTATTGCGCAGTCAGTGAATAATCTACTCAATGACCATAAGTGTATTAGCCATATAATGATTACTCTGGCTGACCAAGTTGCCTTGAATGCCGATGATTATAGCCTATTGATAAAACAGTCTTTGGCTTTACCAGAAAAATTAGTTTGTGCAAAAGCAGGAGAAGAGTTAATGCCCCCCGCTATATTTCCTTACACTTATTTTACTGAATTAGCTCAGTTAAAAGGTGATAAAGGTGCTAAACCTATTTTGTATAACAATAAGGATAAGCTAGAAACTGTCAGTATTGCCCACGCTGAAAAAGATATAGACACCCAGCAAGATCTACTTGACTGGCATAACAATAATGATGGCATTTTGTGACAAGTATACTCATTGAAGATTTATCAATCATCGGCTTTGACAATGTTATTTTCACCTTCTATTTGTAGCCAAAACTAACGACAATTAATAACCCTGTCAATGAAGTGGGAAGCATGTCAGCAAAACTAGTACTCAAGGGTGTTTTTCAAATAGAAAGCGTCGACATACAAGATCTATTCGCCCCTAATTTAGTTGTCAATAATGCGTTAATTCTATTGCCAGTTAGGCTCAAAGCTATCATATTCTAGCAGGTTAACCTTTAAGTCTTCCCAGTTTGCTTTTGAAGTGACAAAATTGTGCGAGCTAGGTCTTTCTATAATATCAGAATCAACTATACCTAAACGAAGTCTAAGCCTTGTTGGGTCTTGCTCATTTGAACTAAAAACAGGCGAACCACATTTTGAACAAAAGTGACGACTTCTACCTGGCTTGAAGGCAAAGGTTATTAAAAAATCTTCACCTGAAGTGATTTCAAAATCAGCGGTATTAATAAAACCATTGGTAGCAAAAGCCAACCCACTATTCTTTCGACATAATGAACAATGACAGTGAATAATATCACTTATTGCCCCACTAATTTTAAGGTTTATCGTGCCACACAAACACTGACCTAAATACATATAATCCACCCCTTTGGTTTATCTTTATAAGACACAGCATTAGCCTTGAGTCTCAGTAATCGTTATAGATTCTATCAATAACTTGTCATTATTATCATCTAAAAAAAGCGATATAGATAAATAGGCCGTTTCATCCCAAACCCAGTAATTATCTGCTTATTATTACCGATATGAACCATAGATAGGGTTCGTCTCCTCATAAATAAAACGGCTACAAATAGCGCTTTATTCATCGTGCTTTGTTAATACATAAAGATGCTGTAATAAAAAAGCACTTAACGTTATCGGCTATTTATATTAAAATTGTTAGCTTAAGCAGCGATTGTCTGCATGTTTTATGCTTTAGGATTTTAATGCGTTTTTTTAAATTATTACTACTTTTCATCTTTATTTCAGGTTGTGCAACTATCACTTATATTGAGCTTGATGACCGTTACGGCTTTTCAAACCCAATTCATCGCAGCAATGTTACGACTATAACGCCACAACAAAGCGAGCTGTTTCATAATCAAGTGCGACCAATTTTAGAAAATCGCTGTATTGTTTGTCATGGCTGTTACGATGCACCTTGCCAATTAAAAATGGAATCTATTGCCGGTATTGAACGAGGCGCCAATAAAACTGTTGTTTATGATGGTGCACGTTTACAAGCGATCCCGGTAACTAATATCCAAGGTAACCCTAAAACAATTGACCAATGGCGTAGTGAAGAGTTTTATCCCATTTTAAATGAACGCCAGCAATCACCACAAGCCAACTTAGCCAGCAGCTTGATGTATCAAATGCTACAGCTAAAGCGTAATAATCCATTACCTGACGAGGTGATTTTATCGAAAGCATTTGATGTTAGTCTAAACCGCCAGCAAGAATGCCCCACCATAGATGAATTCAAACATTATCAAGAAAATAACCCTTTAGGTGGCATGCCTTACGCTTTACCTAATTTACCTGATGATGAATACCAACAATTAACGCTATGGTTAGCTGAAGGTGCAAAAATGCCTGCGCCTACTGCACCAAGTGCGACTGAGCTTGTTATGGTTGAAAAATGGGAGACTTTTTTAAATGGCGACTCTAAAAAAGAACAGCTCGTTGGCCGATATCTTTACGAACACTTATATTTAGCCAATTTATATTTTGACGCTAGCCAGCAAAGCTTTTTTAATATCGTTCGTTCAAAAACACCACCCACACAAGCGGTGCAAATTATTACCACTCGTCGCCCATTTGAAGACCCTAACGTTGAGCGCGTTTATTACCGTTTACAGAAAAAACAAGCCACTGTTTTAGCAAAACGTCATATGCCTTACCGTTTTGATTTAGCGAAATTTACTCGCTATAAAGCGCTGTTTTTTAGCCCCGATTACACAGTAGAGGAACTCCCTGGCTATAAACTAAAATATGCATCAAACCCTTTTATTACCTTTCAGGCATTGCCTCTTGAATCTCGTTATCGTTTTTTGCTTGATGAAGCGCAATTTTCAATTATGAATTTCATTAAAGGACCGGTTTGCCGAGGCCAAATTGCCCTGAATGTTATTGAAGACCAATTCTGGGTGGCCTTTGAAAACCCAGAGAATATTGATATGTTTGGTATTAACAAATTTTTAGTTGAACACAGCAAACTATTACAATTTCCAGCCGCAACCAGCAGCAGCGTATTATCGATTCTAGATTGGCGCGAATATACCAGTCGACAAAAAGAATATGTCGCAGCGAAAAAAGCCTTTATTGAAAGCCTTGATCTGCGAGCTGGCAATATTGATCTTGATTTAATTTGGAGTGGTGAAAATAATCCTAACGCTGCACTGACTATTTTCCGGCATTTTGACAGTGCTTCAGTGGTTAAAGGTTTTGTTGGCAAGCCACCCAAATCTGCTTGGGTGATTGGTTACCCACTACTTGAGCGCATTCATTACTTATTAGTTGCTGGATTTGATGTTTATGGCGATGTTGGTCATCAATTAAAAACCCGTTTATATATGGACTTTTTACGTATGGAGGGTGAATCAGCTTTTTTAATGTTATTGCCCCAGAAAGTTCGAAAAGAGACCCACGACCTATGGTATCGCGAGACAAGTTCGGATGTTAATGACTATAATTTTTTAACTAACTTCGCTGATTTGCCCGATTCGGGGATTGAATACCAAACTGACCAACCCCAAGCAGAGTTATACCAACTGCTCAAAGAGCATACCGCAACAACACACAATAATAGTCATCAATTAACGTTGTCAATTAATGACTATAAATTCAAACGCCTGGAAAATTTAACTGGTGAAAGTGTTTCTTTACTACCAGAAGTCAGCTTTGTTGTCGTAAATGATAGCAACACAAGTCAGGTATTTACCCTGTTGAGAAATTCTGCCCATAGTAATGTAGCGCATTTGTTTGCAGAGAAAAAGCGTCGACTACATGCAGAAGATACGCTCACCGTAGCCAGAGGTGCCATAGGGACTTACCCGAAAGCGTTTTTTAATATTAGTCAGCAAGAAGTGGCTGAATTTATTGTTGCTATAGAAAATATGAAAACAAAAGATGATTACTTTAATTTGAAAAGTCGTTATGCGGTCAGACGTACCAATACAGACTTTTGGACGTTTTCCGACAAACTACATCAGCAACTAAACAATGATCAAGGTATTGAGTTTGGTTTATTAGATTACAATCGTTTGGAAAATAAGTAATAGCACTAAAAAAAGGCAAAAAAAAGGCGTTTCTTGAAACCAAGAAACGCTTTATAAAAACATAAACACTAAGGGAAATAAACTCTCGTATAATAAGAGCCCCTATTGCCTGATAAGTTCAAATTAATTTAAATAAATTAATTATTTATTTATTTCAGCGTGAAATCAAAAATAATTTCATAGCCCTCTTCACTGTATATTCCCCGACGATAACGCCATTTTGATAACGCTTTTCTAGCAGAGATATTAAGCTCGCGATTAACACTCGACTCGACAGTGCTAATATTTAAAACTTCACCTTGTGGCGAAATACTATAAGCCAGCTTTACGGTACCTGATTGTTGGGCTCTAATTGCGTCAACCGAATATTTTGGTTGCTCTTGATAGAGTGGCACCAAAGATAACATTGGTGGTTTAATATCGGCGGTCACTGAAACAGTGACAACATCAATAGGCAGTGAAACAATTAAGGTCTCTGGTCTATTATTAGCTCCAAGAGCAACTTCATTCGCAGATTGAGCAGGAACAACATAGGGTTGTTTGGGTGCTAATGGCGGTATAACAACCGCAATAAATTTATCTTCTGGGATTATTTCTTGAAATTTAACAACACTTAGCTTTGTTGGCGATTTTGGCGCTGTTTGGAGGTTCACTTGCTTAGAAAAATGACTTATCACAGCTAAAATACTAAAGGAAGCTACGCCTCCTAAAAATAAGATGCTCAATAACTGCATTAGGCTATATCGCGATTTTTTACTTTTTTGCAAAGCTGACAAGTGAATTTCTGGTGCTATGACTTGTTGCTTTCTTTGTTGATAAAGTGAGGCGATTTCTTCATCACAGGATGGGTGTTTCATGATTTATCTTCCAATAAATTTTTAATATAAGTTCTGGCATAACGTAAACGGCTTTTAATCGTTTCAAAGCTTTCACCGGTTAATTCGGCAATTTGTTCAAGTGAAAAACCTTCTTGTTGAAAAATAAAAGCTTCTCGCTGGTAAAAAGGCAATAAGGTAATCGCTCGATTGAAAAGGGCTAATCTATCGATATACTCAAATTGTTGCTCTAGTGAGTGATTATCGGTCTGCGACAATAGTTGTATATCTGTGGCCGCCCCCTGCTCATCAAGGGATTGTGTTTGCCAACGATTTTGCCTTCTTAATTCATCAATTAAGGTATTTCTAGCAATGGTAAACAACCAGCTTTTAACATTGCTGTGTGCTGGATGACTCGCTTTAATGTTCATCACCTTTAACCACATCGACTGAATAATATCTTCAGCGGTTTCTTTATCAGACTGGCTCAGTAAATAATGATAAATTGGCTGATTAAATTGCTTTACCAGCAAAGTAAAATATTTATCTTTGCTGGTGGCAATATAACGCGTTATTAATATTTCAGGGCTGATAGTTGGATTAAACCAACCCTTAACCATAGAAGGTAACTTCAAAGGCGCATCCTAACTTTGTTGATCCATAGAAAAATCTAATTGTACGGTACGACCTTTTTGATAGACCGCTGCTCCATCAACCGATTTTGCCTGATATTTCCATTTTCTTAAAGCATGTCTAGCTGCTTTATCAAAAATACGTTTTGGCTGGGCGTCAATCACTGAGATATTCACAACTTTACCGACTTCATTAATATCAAAAGCTAATTGCACCCAGCCTTCAGTTCCTTTTCTCATAGCTTCTATTGGGTATTTAGGATTAACACGTACGATGGGGCGAGCCTCATTATTATTCATCCCTTGGTATTGCTTAAAGCCAGTATTACCTCCCGTCATTGAGATTGGAGCTGATCGGTAGGATAAATTGTGCGTGTCACTTGCAACATCAATTGTCACAACATTTCTTGGCATAGGCTCTGGTGGTGCTGGTGGTTCAAGCTTTACCTTATCGATTTCAATAACTTTTGAATCTTTAGGTAATTGTGCCACTTCAACAATAACATCGGTTAATGGCTTGGTAATATTTACACTGTCGCTACTGATTAAATACGCCATAAAAGCAAATAAACTGAAAGTAATAATAACTGCCAAGCTGATATAAGATAATAATTTAGCCATAGTAATTCCTTTATTTAACAAACAAAAAACAGATATAAGCGCTAAATTGCGACTTATACAGGTAAAACGTTTGGAAAAAGTAAAAGGGGTTAAATTATGTTTAACTAAAAGGATATTTATAAATAACCTGGTGATTACTCATCATTAACTATATTGTAAAATGAGGTTGGTTGATTCCATAAAAATCACATTAGCTACTGTTCAAAATAGAAATAAAGAGTATAGTTAATGAGCGCTTATCGTTCTTTTATCTACCAAAGCGCTTCATTTAAGACAAGGAGCAGTTATGATGAATTCAAATATTTTCCTAGTAAACCTACCCGATCAAGTCTCTAAAAGTTTGCTACCCGTATTACAGGGAGAAAATTTAGGACATGTCGAATCATTCATAGCTGATGACCTCACCCAACCTCTAAAAGTCGATATAACAAACACTGATTATCTCATTCTTTATATTGAAAAGATTGATGAAGAGAGTTTTAGCAGACTTAAATTAAAACAAAATATACCCACTTTATTGATCACCCGTTTTCTTAATTTTGAAATGGAAAGAACCGCTAAAGAACATTTTATTGATATGGTGGTCAATGAAAATGATAGCGAATTAAGCTCTCTGATTTACGGTTTTATTAGACAGCACGATATTTATCGTTTTCAACACGCACTGGTTGTGGATGACTCAAGAGTTGATAGCCGTATTGTTGCCAATATTTTGAGTAGTGAGTTTATTCATAACGACACTGAGCTTAATAGCGAGCAAGTAATAGAGCGTTTAAGATTAACACCCACAATTAATATTCTGATTCTTGATTATGAAATGCCCTCTAAAAATGGCTGTGAATTAATGCAAGAAATAAAGAAAACTTTTGTGGATCGATCTTTTATTTTTATTGGTTTAACCGGTAATAGAAATGGTGCGATTAAATTTTTAGCCAATGGTGCTGATAATGTTTTTATTAAGCCTATCGATAATGAACTCTTTATCTTAACGCTTAGAAGATTGATCTTTAATGTGCATAAAATGAATAAAGATCAATGTACTCTCAACGACTATAAAAAAATCATTAATAATATGACTAAGGAAATTTCTGATCCTATTTACGTGTTAACAACGGTGAACGATTGTTTATTAGAGGGAAAAGTCAGTAAGGCACAATACCAAAATTTTAAAGAACTTAGCCAGTTATCCAAAGAAAAATTAACCCGTACTTTTGACAGTTTTTTAAATTATTTTGCCATTTCTAACTATATGCAAAGCTCTGCTTTAAAATCGTCTTCGTTGCAATCAATGATAGCAACACAACTATACCTCGAATCAAGCAGAGATAAATTACGTAATATTATCGTCAAAAAATCGTTTGATGATGATATTAAAAACTTATGTGTTCCAGAGAAGATTGGTCAAGTTATCAATCAATTGACTCATGATGCAGTGATGCGGTCACAAAACGGTGGTGAGCTTAAAATTCGACTTTACACAAAAAATGAGGATATTGTTTTTGAAGTAGAAGACGCCTCACCTTTAGATAAAGCCAATCCGCTGTCATCTGCAGGAATAGAAAAGTCTCCTGAATATATATTCCAAACCCCTATTTTAAATCAATTACTTTGCCAAAAAATTATCAATGAATACGATGGTTCTATAGGGGTTCATCATGAAAATAGTGGCGACGTACATTTTTTTAAAATTCCCAAAAAGACATTTTATTTAGGAGAAATGTATCACTAGCTTATGGCTTTATTCGTTAATCTTCTGGCTAGTGATTCATTAATTTCTTCAAATGCGACCACATAATAGCCGTCCATTAGCGCGCTTTTCAATTCGGTATAAACTTTAAATCGCTTAACGCCATGGCGCTTGGTCTGAATATTCACGGTCACCGTAACAAAGCTATCTTTTTCGGCATATATTGATTCCATACTCAGTTCCCATAAGCTTTCAACGACCTTCTGATAATGGGAATCTGGATAGGCTTTTTGCCACCAATGATTTTTATCCGGTATATCGGCTAAATCCCAACCAATAATGTTAGTAAAGCTTTGGTTCAAATAAACAATAGTATGATTTAGCGCTTCTTCATTAAGCTCAACAACCATAATAGGCAGTGGTAACATATCAAAAGATGTTGTTGGAATTGGCTTAAACAAAGTAGTACCTCTAACCTAAAAGGTTATAAAATTAATGAACAGGAAAATGCCACAGCTCTAAAACGCCATCACTATTACTGGCATTAATAAACTTGATGGTTTCGCTATCCCCATCATTCATTGCGACACTTAATACCGATGCTCGGCCATTTTCCATTGCTGACTGCCACTGAGCGATTAATGCGCCATCAGCCACTCGCCATAATTGTAATACTTGTCTGGGTGAGCCAGTTAAAAATAGTTGTTTGTCAGCAGAAAAAACAGAGTCATTCACTTCCATAAATTTTAAATAAGTATCTAATTCTGCAATGAGCTGGCCTGTTGCTAGGTTCCAAAATTTGCGTTCTTTAACCGCGTCAATACTAAAACCAACCAAACCATCGCTACTGATATCAACATGATTAACTCGACTGCCATGACTAAATTCAAACAGGGTTTTACCCGTTGAAGTCTTCCATAACTGGGCCGCTTTATCACTTGAGCCGGTAAAAGCAATTTGACCGTTTTCAGACAGACTCACCGCATTTATATCTAAACGATGTTTTTGAAAAGTAGTAACCTTATTCGCTTTGGTATCAATAATACTGGCTTTACCGCTACGAAATCCTAATAACAGTAACTGGCCATTTTTAGACACTGACATATCATTAATGATATTATCTGCAACTTGCCACTCACCGACTATTTCAAGATTATCAATTGTATATTGCTTTACAGACACACGATTAGAAAGATATAAGAACTGATTGTTATTACTGATATAAGCGATTTCAATATGTTGTGCATGATTAGCGGGAAGGCATTTAGGCAATATTGATTGCTGATTTTTCTGCCAAATACAGACGCCATTATCATTAACAACCGCCGTTAACTTACCATCATCGGAAAGGGCTGTGGTTGCTATCGCTGATTTACTGTAACTGCTTTTGCTAACCGCTGCAGAATTATAGACGTCTTGTTGACTACAGGCTGATGCAAATAAAGAAAGCATCAGTAATATCAATATTTTCATTGTCTAATCATTTTATTTCATCTGTATGTACAACTACTATCGCACATCTTTAAGAAAAAGCGGATAATTTTTGTTCGCTAGCAATCAAGGGTATATGGCAACATTAGCAATCATTAAAATATGGCCATTAATGATTAGCAGAGCACAGACTCACTGTAATTTCGACAAGCAAAGTTATATTAGTAACCCGTCATCAATCGCAAAATAATCATCCGCCGCGTTAATTAATGAGTTAGCGGTTAAAGCGGACACACCATAAACATGTGTGGTTACTCCATAACGCTCTTTAACTTTGCGAAGTAGTAAATCAAAGTCACCATCGCCAGATAATAATATAACGGTATCAACATCGCCGGCACTTTCCATGACATCAATGGTAATACCGACGTCCCAGTCACCTTTGGCAGAGCCATCTCGACGTTGAATAAACGGCTTAAGCTTTACCTCAAAGCCAATATGTTTTAACGCTTTTTGAAATTTATGTTGGGCATCATCACTGCGTTGAATGGCATAGGCATTGGCGATAACAATATCGCCTTGCTCACTAATTTGTTGCCAAAACTTTCGGTAGTTAAACTGCCTTTGAAAGCTATCACGGGTGGTATAGTAAATATTTTGTACATCTACAAATATAGCTATTTTGTTCAGTTGGCTTGTCATTTATTACTCGATGATAAAGGAAGGATGTTGGTGATTGCCACCATTACCAAAAACCATAGGCAACATGCTACAATAAAGCTACTATTAAAAACATGTCTAAAAGTATAATAATTCAGAGAAAACTCGATGTCAGCCATACGTTCATTATTCTATTTCTTATTACGTTTCCCGATAAAATTGCTTGTTCGCAGTAAGATTGTTCCTGACAACTATTTAGAGTCAGAAGAAGTAAAACTTGAACAGCCACAGTTTTATGTTATTCGTCATCAATCTGCCAGTGATCTACTTGCCCTACGAAAAGCCTGTAAAACCTTAAAATTACCCGATCCACTAAGCCTGGTAACCGTTAATGGGCAAAGTTTTTCACGTTTATTGTGCTTAGAAAAACCTACACCGCTGTTTCGTTGGCGAAAAGCAGGTCATACCGAAGCGATCACCCAAGGCTTCGAATTATTAAAGCAGCACAGCATCGACGAAAAATTAGATGCTCATCTCATACCTGCTCATGTTATTTGGGGCAGAACACCAACCAAAGAACATAATAATGCCAATATTGGTACTGTTTTAGCGGATCAAGAATCACCTTCGTGGTTACGAAAATTTTTCATTGTATTATTTTTAGGGCGTAATTCTATTGTCCGATTTAGTGAAGCGATTTCTTTTCGTTTTATGGCAGACAAGCATGGTACAACGCAAGCAAGTGCACAAAAGTTAATGCGTATTGCTCGTTTTCACTTTTACCGCCAAACGATTGCAGTAACGGGCCCAAGGTTAATGCACCGTCAACAAATGTTTGCGACACTGCTTGCTAATCCATCGATAAAACGCTTAATCAGCGACGAAGCCAAAAGCAAAGCAATTAGTGAAGAGCAAGTGAAAAAACAAGCCCTCGCCATCATGGATGAAATTGCCGGTGATTACCGTGACTCTATGGTTCGTTTAGGCGCGCGTATTTTAACTTGGCTGTGGAGTCGCTTATACAGCGGTATAAACATCAATAATGCAAAAGTGCTGCGCGATCTCGCTCAAGAAGGCCATGAAATTATTTATGTGCCTTGTCACCGAAGCCACATGGATTATTTACTACTTACCTATGTCATTTTCCAAGAAGGCTTAGTGACTCCTAGAATAGCCGCCGGTATTAATTTAAATTTTTGGCCAGCAGGCCCTATTTTCCGCAAAGCCGGGGCGTTTTTTATTCGTCGTAGCTTTAAAGGCAACCGCTTATATTCCACTATCTTTCGCGAGTATTTAGGCTTATTATTTGAACGTGGCTACTCGGTAAAATATTATTCTGAAGGCGGTCGCAGTAGAACTGGCCGTTTACTACCCCCTAAAACGGGTATGCTTGCCATGACGATACAAAGCCTGCTTCGTGGCATTGATCGTCCATTAACCTTAGTGCCAGTTTATTTAGGTTACGAGCATGTCATGGAAGTCGGCACCTATCATAAAGAATTAAGTGGTAGCCAGAAGAAAAATGAATCTATCTTTGGTGTGATTAAAGCGATTAAAAATTTACGAAATTATGGAAAAGGTTACGTGAATTTTGGTGAACCTATCAATATTAACCAGTTCTTAAATAAACAGGTTCCTAACTGGAAAGACGATATCGACCCTATTGATCCACAAAAGCCAACATGGTTAACACCAAGTGTTAATATTCTGGCTGATCAAGTAATGACACATATCAATCAAAGCGCCGCCATAAACGGTACCGCTTTAGTCGCACTTATTTTGCATGCTTGTAATAATAAAGCACTCGCTAAAACAGAATTAATTAGCCAGCTTGATTTATTTTTAAACTTACAGCGCAATGCGCCTTATAGTCAGCAATTGACCATCCCCTGTGAAGATGGCCAGCAACTACTTGAAGAGGTTATCTCTCTTAATAAAGTCACGGTTAATCAAGACAGTTATGGCGACATTATTTCATTATCTGAAACCGCCATTTTAGAAATGCGTTATTACCGTAATAATATTTTACATAGCTATATATTACCTGCGCTCATTTGCCGAGTATTGGAACGCCATAGCAAAATAGATATCAACACTTTATTAGAGCAAGTGCAACGGATCATCAGTTTAGTAAAAATTGATTTGTTTTTATGGCAAAGCGAAAATGATGTCGTGGAACAAACAGAGCAAATAGTAAAATTTTTAATGGCCGAAGGTCTTATTCGAAAAAGTAATAGTGGCTTTTTAAGCGTAGTGAATGACGTTGAACTGACCACTAATATTCGTTTAATCGGCGAATGCATTAATGAAACCATGCAACGTCTTACCATTATCTGTTCATTAACACATCGTTTATCACCTATTAGTAAAAATGACCTTGAAGACAAAGTTGTTGCTATTGCTAAGCGCTTATCGGTATTAAATGACATTAATGCTCCTGAGTTTATTGATAAAAAAGCCCAGGGAATTTTAATTAAAGCCATGATTGAGCAAGGCTATATTAATAAAGATGAAAACGACCAACTCGTTGATAGCAGTACTTTAGGTTTGTTAAAGTCGTCGGTTACTCAACTGATAGATATTGAAGTTTTACAGAGTATTATTCGTTAACCCTTGCACAAATAAAGCGGGCTACATCGTCATCCTGAACGATTATCAGGATGACGCACCACAAGCATAATGTTGGAACTCATGATTATACGGAGCCGTAGTAACTAGAGGTACTCTATTGATATGCCAATAAAAATCACTAAACCTACAAAATGATTATTCAAAAAAGCTTGAAAACATTTATCACGCTCTCTATCGACAATTAAAATTTGTTGATAACAAAAAAATCCGGACGCAACAACAAGACTCAGTTGATAAGGCCAACCAAAAGCGAGCATTTCACCCACGCTCATTAACAAAGCTAGTGTAGCCAGTTGAAGAAATAGAATAATACGTTTGTCATAGCGACCAAATAGAATGGCCGTTGATTTTATACCAATTTTTAAATCGTCATCGCGGTCAACCATCGCATACATAGTATCGTAAGCTACCGTCCATAATAAGTTAGCGCTAAAGAGTAGCCAAGCAACTGTGGGGATTTCACCCATACCTTCGGCAAACGCCATAATCATCCCCCAGCTAAACGCTGCACCTAATACCACTTGGGGTAACTGGGTATAGCGTTTCATAAAAGGGTAACTTGCTGCCAGTAACACCGCAACCACTGACAATTGAATGGTGAACCAACTTAAGGTTAAAACTAAGCCGAGCGCAATGCCAATCAACAAACCAAATAACGATAATGCATCGTTTGGTGTTAAAATACCGGTAACTAATGGCCTATGCTGGGTTCGCTTTACTTGTCCGTCTACTTTACGATCTGCCCAGTCATTAATAACACAACCTGCGCTGCGCATAACAAAAACACCTAAGGTAAATACAGTTAGCCAATGTAAGAGTGGAAAACCATCGCCCGCTATCCATAACGCCCAATATGTTGGCCATAATAGCAAGTAGGTACCGATCGGCTTGTCGGCGCGAGTAATTGTTACAATGCCTTGCCACTTATCTGCAATAGAATTTGTCATATATTATCCTGAAGATTTTTTATTTTTTTTCTATATCTCATAATTGATTAGTTTGATAAGCAAAGGCATTTGGTAAAAATATTTCAGCAACTAATAAAGGTTTATCATGCAGCATAAACGTTGAACGCCGTCCCCAGAGCTCAGTTTTAACCGGTAATTTAAGATGTCGGGCTAGTGCTGATACGGTAGTGGTTGGAGAAAAAGACGAGATTTCAATGCATTTACGGGTTAACTCTTTTTTGCTAAACAGCACCTGTCCTAACGATTGGTTACCTAAGTGTGCTAACTTCTGCTCTTCACCGGTTAAGCTTTTTAAAGGCAGTAAGCTGCGGGCAAAGACTTGTGGCACATTGTCACAATATAATATCACCTCACGAACTAACACTTGTTCTCCTACATTAATGTCTGCCGTTGCTTCTTCTCTTGTGCAAGGCTGAATTTTTTGCCCTAAGACTTCAACACGAAAATGTTGGCAACATTGGCTTAAACGAGCAGTTAACGAGCTTGGGTCGAGTAACCAACTTAATAGCGTTTCACTAAGCGATACTCCTAAAGGAGACTGCCATGTTGTATCGATAGTAATGGGAAATAATGGATGCGACTGGGTCATAACAACTAATTAATAACTATTTTATTAAACAATAACCTGCATATCATATCAGTATTGTTTAATTTATGCCGCTGGTAATTTGGTACTCGCAGCCGACCCAATTCAAGTAGTGATTTCTAAGGAAGCCGAGCTAGCATCAATAAGCCACACGGAATAAATTAGCCTATCAAATGGGTTATACTTGAGGGGTTTTTAGCGCTTAGCGTTATAAAAATAAATAAAGCGAACAAATTTGCTAATAAAAGCTAATGATTCATTGTAATATAGTCGATAGTCTTTTCGATTCTCCAGTTAAAAAGAGCGGCAAAATGAAAAACACCTTATTAATATTAGCGACATTATTGTCGTTCTCTTTTCCTTTATCTTCAGTGAAAGCGGCAGACTATGCTTACTTTGGTTTTGAACCCGCTATTATCACTAACTATGTAGCGGTAAAAAAGAAACTTGGCTATGTTCGTCTCACCGTTGAATTGATGATTGAAGATTCGGCAAATTATGAAGCGGTTGAGCATCATGCACCGTTATTACGCGATGCTATTATTGCTATTATTGGTCAGCAACCTGAAGCAAAAGTAAAATCGATTAATGGTCGCCACGAAATCCAGCGTTTATGTGAAGAAAAAGTGAAGAGTCTTTTGACACAAGAAACAGGTCAACCGCTAATTAAAAAATTGTTATTTACACAGTGGTTAGACAACTAACAGTAAATTAAAAGATACCCGTAGGTTGGTAAAACTCAACCTACGGTTTTTTAATAAAGAACTAATGCCTTTTCATCGATAACACGTTGACTGCCGCTAACAAACAACCGCTGACTAAGCCTAACCCGAATAAGCACGCAGTATTTGCCATCATATTAACCGGCAAAACATTAGCCTAAACCAGAACCTAGCCCTGTTAATACAGAACTAATGCTTTTTCATCAATAACGCGTTGACTGCCGCTAACAAACAGCCGCTGACTAAGCCTAATCTGAATAAGCGCGCAGTATTTGCCATCATATTAACCGGCAAACGTTAGCCTAGACCAGAACCTAGCCCTGTTGCTATAGAACTAATGCCTTTTCATCAACAAAACGTTGACTGCTGCTAACAAACAGCCACTGACTAGTCCTAATAAGTGCGCAGTATTTGCCATATTAACCGGTAAAACATCAGCGTAGCCCAGTAAAAGCCAAAACAGTAAAAAGCCAATAATGGGCTTAGAGATCATTAAACCTTTTTCAGGTGCTAGCCAGCCATACCACCAAACATAACCCACTAAGCCATAAACCACACCAGACAGGCCGCCAAAGTTAGGACCTGAAACCATAAACTGCCCGAGATTAGAGACCAGTGCGGTGATCAAAAATAAATTAATTAACGCCCCCTTCCCTAAAGTCCGTTCAACACTGCCACCTAATTGCCACCACCACATAGTATTAAAGACAATATGTAACCATGAAAAATGAAACAGTGCGGGCCCTAAAAGACGTAATGGAGAATCAAAAAAGGCCTCGATCGTTAACTTAGGATAGAAATGTAATAATTCAAAAGTCGGTCGAGCGAAACCCAACAAGCTCGCGATAAAAACTAACCAGCACAAAGCAAAAACAGTTAAGGTTACCACACCGGCATGAGCTAAAAATTGCTGTTTAAAGCTTGTTATTAATGACGGAGAGTTATCTTGAACTTGTGAAACTTGTCCGCTTTGCCATGCAGCTTGTTGATATTTTTCTTGGTAAGGATCGGCAATAAATTCAGCAAAAATTTCTTTTGCTTGGTCTATTTTATGGCTTGCACAATAAATAACATAGTCGCTGTCATCCTTTTGAACTTTAGCATCGATATCTAAACTGGTTAAATAATTCGCAAACAACAAGGCAATGTTATGTTGTTTAACTTGTACTAACGGACTTAGCTCATCCGCTGAATTATATTCCGACATTATGCTCAACTATTTAGTGTTCTATATCTTGTGGAAAACGTAATTGCCAATCAGTAAAGCCGCCATCGAGTGAATAAACATCACTGAAGTCTTGGCTAATAAGAAACTGTGCCGCTTGTTGGCTAGAAATACCGTGATAACAGCAAACAACAACGGGGGCATCTAAGTCGGCTTCACGAATGAAATCGGCAAAGTTTTCATTGCTCAAATGAATAGCACCAGGAATATGATTTGCTTGAAAAGAAGCCGCGTCACGAATATCAACAATGACATGAGTTTTATCAGTTAAACTCTCGTGTAAGGTGGCCAGTTGCATATGTTTGAAATTGGTTTGTTCAGTCATTTTTTATTTCCCTAAAAATTTACGCCGTTAATGTAGCATAATTTTACATCTAGACGTTACCATTCAAAACTCAGCAAAATACATATTGATTGCGAATAGTGATAAGACAACAAATATATTCTTTGTTGTTTACCATTTAAAGCATGTGCACTTATCGGTAACATAGACAATTAATAGCTTTATCGCTAATAACAATTAAACACAGGAAAACCCATGGGCTTTAAAATAGCAAATAATTCAATTCTCCGTTCAGATGATTACGTAGAGTTAGTGCGTGGAAGAACCTATCCCTTTGAAAGAAAAGGTCATCAGCATCTTGCTGACAATGTTCCTCTATGGTTAACAGGTACTGATTGGACTGCTCGAGCAGAAATAAGCGTTGTAAGTCAGTCTATTGAAAATAATAATATTAAAGGGATATTTCGTGTTGACTACCTTTACCAAAAAGATGAGCAACAAATACTCACAAATACTTTTATTCGCATGTATGCAGGACTCGATGATCCGGCTATCTATTTACTCTCATCAAATGCTGAATATCAACAAGCACTAAGTGCAGGTAAGCTAACGCGTGATTCGTTAACCAGCGAAGGCTTTATTCATGCGACACCAAAAAGTCAATTAAACCGTCTTGCCAATAAATATTATAAAGACAAAGAGCAGCCACTTATTTTGATTGTTGATAAAGAGTTAGTTATACCAGAAATAAAGTGGGAACCTGCAAGTGGTGGCTTATACCCTCATATATATGGCCCCTTAAACATCAATGCGGTTACTCGGGTTGAAAAAATATCACTGAATGAGGATGGAAATTTTTACCTCTAAAGATAACCGCTTACTCGCATTATCAATTGGCTAGATAACCAAAAAACAATAAAGCCAAAACACCGAGATGTTTTGGCTTTAATTCTTTTTTAAGCGTTAAAGTGGTTAACTAATCTTAGCGCTTAAAGAACTTTCGCGATAGATTTTGCTAAGTAATCAACATTACTATTCGCAATACCCGCAATACTCATACGGCTTGAACCGACCATATAAATACTATATTCATCTTGTAACTGTTGCACTTGCTCAGGGGTTATACCTAAGAATGAAAACATTCCCATTTGACGGGTAATAAAGCTGAAATCACGAGTGACACCGTTTTCGACTAACTTATCAACCAAGAGTTGACGGTTACCATTAATACGGTCTCGCATTTCTTTTAATTCTACATGCCACTGGGTACGTAGTTCATCAGAACTTAAGATTGTTTCAACCAATGCGGCACCATGCGCTGGTGGCATAGAATAAATAACACGGATCACATAAAGTAATACGGACTGTGCAACATCAACTGCGGCAGATGTTTCGCCAATAATAGTACAAGCGCCAATACGTTCGCGGTATAAACCAAAGTTTTTCGAACATGAACTACAAACAATCATTTCTTTCGCGTGTTCAGCCATTAAACGCAAACCATAGGCATCTTCGTCTAAACCAACACCAAAACCTTGGTATGCCATATCGATAAGGGGTAAAAAACCAATGTCTTTAGCCACTTCAACAACTTGTTGCCACTGCTCATTGTTTAAATCCATACCACTGGGATTATGACAACACGCATGTAACAACACAGCATCATCGCTGCTGACTTCTTTTAATGCCGCTAACATGCCATCAAAATCAAGCGTTTTGTTTTCGTGGTCGTAATACGGATAGGTTTTAACGGTTAAACCAGCGGCTTCAAACAAACCGGTATGATTTGCCCATGTTGGGTTACTCACCCAAATAGTGGCGCCCGCTTTGCAAGACTTAATAAATTCAGCCGCAACACGTAATGCCCCAGTTCCACCGGGAGTAGAAACCGTACGAGCTCTATTTTCGAGCAGCACTTTATGGTGACCGAAAATTAATTTGCTCATCTCTTCATTGAATACAGGTGAGCCGGTAGGACCAATGTAAACTTTGGTATCTTCGTGATCGTTACGATATTTTTCCGCTGCTTTCACACAGTCTAAAATCGCTGTATGACCTGCTTCATTTTTATAAACGCCCACACCCAAATCAATTTTATGTGGGTTTGAATCTTCACGATATTTAGCCAACAAGCCTAAAATAGGATCGGCTGGCAAAGCCTTTAAGCTACCAAACATGTCTCCGGTTACCTTATTCAATGACGGGATGTTCTTAATTGGGCGATTTCGCTCAACAAGAGAGATAAATCCCTGTGTTTAGAGCGCAAGCATAGCCCCAATAAGGTTAAATTTAAAGCGTTTAAACTAAAAAATTGCAGGAATTAATAGCACAAAAGGGACTAAGGAATAACAAGGATAACCTTGTTATCTGTAATGACAAGTTTCGCAACAAATTATATCCAACGTTTGTTGCGAAATAGTCGCTGATAAAATCTTAGAAATTATTAGTAACGGCGGCGATAAAGCCAATAATACCACCGAATACACCTCCCCAAACAACCAACCAACCTAAGTGTTTGCGGATCATCGCTTGGATAATTTCCTTGACCAGTTGTGGTGTTAGTTCATTTAACCTTTGATCAATAATTTCACTGACTTTATCACGCATATCCGCCATAACACTCGGCTGCTCTAACTCATCCTTGAGGATATTGTTAAATTCTTCACTTTGTGAAATTTTCCCAACGGTGACTTTCATTTTTTCAATAAACGGTTCTCGTAACGGCTGTAATGCTTCACTGCCTCCGACCATCGCTAACATGCCACCAAACGATGACTTTTCAATAACATCAACTAAGTCATCAAAAGCAGGATTCAAGTCTAATTTTTCAATGACGGGCGTTAAGTCTAAAGACACTAACCCCCCTGAACCACCCGATAAAAATCGGTCAATATTTTCTTCAGTGAAAAACTGTTCCATCATCAGCTCTTTTATTGCTTTTTTAAAATCTTCAAAGCGCGCAGGAATAACACCAGAGCCATATAAAAAGGGGACTTTTTCAAAAAGCATATGTATCGCAATCCAATTAGTAAATGCTCCCGACAAGGCGAATAAGCCTATGGTAAAGAGTAAAGACTGCTCGAAAAAATAACCCGCTAACGTAGCAAGCAAGGCGATAATATTAGTCATAAAGCTTTTATTCACTGAGTACCTCAAAATTAGTGTTGGTTTCTATCGTGTTATATTAACAATTACAGGGTTTTGCGCCAACTTTTTTACTGTATAGTCACGGGTAAACAATAAAGATTAAGGAAACGTCATGAAAATCAAACTTATTTTAGTCATGAGTACATTACTGACTATTTTTAGCGCTGCGGCACAAACATCAAAAGTAGCTGATGAATGGCGAGCTTTAGATGTTGCGAGAACCGTATTATTGACACTACCACACGGAAAAGTTGTTATAGAACTGGCACCACAGTTTTCGCCTAAGCATGTCGAACAATTTATAAAACTGACCCAATCAGGTCATTATGATGGTAATAAGTTCTATCGAGTGATCGACGGTTTTGTTGCGCAAGGAGGTCCTGAAGATGGCAGTCGTCAAGATAAGTTAGTACCAACATTAATCATGGAAGGTGACTTTACTACCGATGAAAACTGGCAGTTCACTAAAATTCAAAACAATGATTTATTCGCTGAAAAAACAGGTTTTAAAGACGGATTTTCATTAGCTCATAACCCGAGTGAAAAAAAAGCCTGGTTAACGCACTGCCCAGGTGTCATTGCAATGGCTAGGGGTAATGACGCCGACTCCGGCACCAGTCATTTTTATATTGTTAATGGTCAAGCCACTCGCTATTTAGATCGAATCATGACTATCTTTGGTCGTGTGGTTTATGGCATGAATCACGTACAAGCCATTACTAGAACATCAGTTATTGAAGGTGATAAGCCTGTTGCTGAAAAAGATTATACCATCATGACAAGCATGAGAATGATGAATGACGTGCCGAAGGAACAACAAATTTTATTAGCCGTAAAAGATACCGAGCACCCCGCTTTTAGTCAAATGATAGAAAAACAAAAAAAACGAGAAAATGCATTTTTCTACAAAAAACCACCACCCGTGTTAGATATTTGCCAAACGCCAGTGAAAAGCCAGATAATTAATTAAAACTTACTTAAAAGGGGGGGATCGCTTTGACCTTGAAAATGTTTTGCTATAAATTAACCCGTAATGTAATAAATAATCTTGGTGAGATATGGACATAGCTAGATTAAAAAAACTATTATCTCATCAACAAGATATCTTATCTAAAATTGCCTTAGGTCGGTCTTTAAATGATGTACTAAATGATATTTGTTTATCTATAGAAGAGCTTATCGATGACAAGTCAGCGAAGTGCTCAATATTATCGTTAAAAGACGAACAACTTTTTCACTGCGCTGCGCCAAATATTGATGATAAGTATTGTCAGGCTATTAATGGCGTACGCATTGGCCCAAAAGTAGGTTCTTGTGGGACTGCAGCATTTAGAAAGTCTCGAGTCATTGTTGAAGACATCGCAATATCCCCGTTATGGCAAGACTTTAAAGCACTCGCATTGAGCTTTGATCTTAAATCGTGTTGGTCAACCCCCATTATTTCAACAAAGTCCAAAACTCTTGGTTCTCTTGCCATTTACCATAGCTCTCCTAAATCTCCAACGGATAAAGATTTAGAGTTAATCGACTATTTCGTGCATTTTTCAAGCATCGCTTTAGAAAAAAACGTTGAATCACTTAACGCCAAGCAACTGATTGCTGATCTACAAAAAAGTAACCAAAAATTCCAAGCTTTTACTCAGGTTATGCCTGATTTAGCCTTAATATTGAGTGAAGATGGCGTATATACCGATATTTATGGCTCAGCTGATGAATTGTTATATGGTTCAATTAACAAACTTATTAACAAAAATGTAAATGACGCTTTACCTAAAGAAGATGCACAGCCAATCATGTCGGTCATTGAAAAGACCTTAGCCACTAATGAAGTGCAAATTTTTGAATATCAGCTTGACGTTCTAAAAGGTAATATGACTTTCGAGGGGAGAACAGCCCCCCTTGACCATTATCAGCCAAACTTTCCTAATAAAAGGCATATCGTCTGGATAGCTAGAGATATAACAGTGCGTAAAGAGGCAGAAAAGGCGATTGAGAAATTGGCTTTTTTTGATCCATTAACCAACCTTCCTAATAGACGAATGCTCAACGAAAGATTGACAATGTGCATTGAAAGAATAAAACGTTCTGGCAAAACTGGCGCTTTATTATTTTTGGATCTGGATAACTTTAAAAGAATTAATGACTCACTAGGACATAGCGCTGGAGATCAAATTTTAGTCGAATTATCAACAAGACTTAGCGCTGCTATAAGGGCATCAGATACTTTAGCCAGAGTGGGTGGCGATGAATTTATTCTTTTATTGGAATATGTTGGTGAAAGTAATGAGCAGGCCATTATAGAATCTGAAAAGATCGCTCAAAAATTACACAGCGTATTTGATGAAAAATTTGAGTTAGGTGAATTAGCATTTCAGGTCAGTTGCAGTATCGGTATTAGCCTAGTTAACAATGGTAACTTATTAGTAGATAACATCTTGAAGTTTGCAGATACCGCTATGTATCGCGCAAAAATGAAAAAAGGTAATAGTTATAACTTCTATGACCCCGAATTACAAACCTTACTAGAAAAGCAGGCTGAACTCGAAACTGATCTTGTTAGAGCAATCGCTAATGAAGAGTTTTGTGCCTATTTTCAGCCGCAAGTAAATACCTTGGGTAAAGTCATTGGAGCAGAGGCGCTTATTCGATGGAATCATCCCAGTAAAGGTCTGGTCGCACCCAATGATTTTATACCTATTGCTGAACAATATGGGCTTATTCAAAAATTACAAAACATTGTTTTACGTGATATTTGTATATTAATTACGCAACTGCGTACCGATAATATTATTGACGAGTTGTTCAGTGTTTCAATCAATATAAGTCATTGCCAATTTAACTCATCTACTTTAAAAACTGAGTTACTTAATGCCATAGCTGACTTCGATATACGACCATCACAGATTAAGTTAGAGATTACTGAGTCGATGTTGGCTGGAGATATTGATAATACCATTCAACAAATGCAAGAAATTAAAGCAAAAGGCTTTACCTTCTCCATAGATGACTTTGGTACTGGCTACTCTTGTTTAACACACTTAAGTGCTTTCCCGGTCAATGAACTTAAAATTGATAAAAGCTTTATCGATAAAATCTTAGATAATGGCACCGGCTTTAGTATCGTTAATACGATAATAACCTTAGCTAAAAGCCTTAACATAACCGTGGTTGCTGAGGGAGTAGAAGCGTTAGAGCAGCACGAGTTACTCAAAACGCTACATATTGATTCAATTCAAGGTTATCTAATTGCCAAGCCTATGACTAAAGGTGACTATCTAGCGTGGCATAAAATTAATATTGACCATCACCACTAGTTTATTAATACCAACCACTGATTTATATCTGTTGATTCTACTGAAATTAATGCCGCTAAAAATTCATTTTTTAAGCGGCATTTTTACAATAGAAGCGACAATCCTGGTATCTAGGCTGCTAATGTAAACTATAAAAATTATCTGCCTTTAATAATGGACTACGTTTCAAAGGCTCGTTACCAGACCTTTTTAATAATAAAGTGGCGCTATCTTATTTTTATTTAATAATGATTAAACATTACCTTAGCCATTAAACCCTTGCCCTAAAGCGCTAAGCGCATTGGCTTTTTTTTAATGTTAACCGTCTCACGTTCAACCGTATTTGTTTGTTGAAGATTATTTTGAGAAGCATCACTGATGTTAATAATATTGCGGCTAATTTCCTGAGAAACCATACTTTGCTCTTCTGATGCTGTCGATATTTGTATGGCTAAATCAGAAATATCAGTGATCAATGAATATACCTTATCAACAACATCATGAGCTTCTGTTACTTTTTCCACACAACTGTCCGCAGACTCTTTACCTTTTGTCATAGTTTGCACCCATGATAAAAGTGTATTTTGCATTTCTGATATTGGGCTTTGTATTTGCTCTGTTGCCGCATGGGTTCTGCTTGATAACGCCCTAACTTCATCGGCCACCACAGAAAATCCTCGACCATGTTCTCCTGCGCGTGCGGCTTCGATTACCCATTAAGTGCTAATAAATTAGTTTGATCTGCAATGCCTTGTATTACATGCATTATGCTGCCAAATTTTCAACCTCACTGGCGAGCTCTGTTGCCGAAGACACTGAGTTTGCGACTTCTTCAGCCAATATATTGACTTTTTCCGTGGTGGTGTGCATGGCTTTTATGGCAATTTCACAATCTGAATGGGCTTGATTAACTTTTTGTAAAGTAAATGTGGTGTTCTGGGCAACCTCATCGATTGTTGCAACCATTTCTTCAACAGCTGTCGCGACTTGGTGTAATTCAGCCGTTTCTTGTTCAACACCTTCTTTAGCTATTCTCGCCGCTTACTCAAGCGTACTCACGCCTGCACTGAGTAAATCACTACTGTCGGTAATACGACCTAAAATTGTTTTAATTTTACCTTCAGCCATTTTCAAATGAAAATCGGCAATACCTTGAGGTTTGCTTCCACAATAAATTAACCGTGAAAGACTGTCATAGTCTCTGCTGAGTTTTTTAAAATATTTAGGCGTATTGATAATTTCATTTTTATAAATTATAAAGGGTAGTAAAAGTAATAAAAACATCATGTATGGATAATAAAGAGCGCTGAACAATGTTGTTATACTTGCGCCAATGTAGGCTGCATTTTTAATACTGGCATTTTCGTACCACTTATTTAAAGACTTGCCCGCTTGTAGTGCTTGATAAGATAATATGGCATTACTTTTAGTTTTCTCTTCTAAGCGTGTTCTTACTGATTGAAAACCAACTAGCTGACCTGACTCAAAATAGGGGTAATAAAAGCATCAACCCATTAATAACGGCCATCTTTGCAGCGATTCTTAACAACACCTCGCCAAGGTAAGCCCGATTCTAAATTAGTCCATAAATCTTTAAAGGCAGGCTTAGGCATGTCTGGATGCCTTACAATGCTATGATTTGTCCAACGAGTTCATCAAGGGAGTAGCCGGCAATTTTACAAAAGTCTGGGTTCGCGTAAGTAATGACACCCTTTTTATTGGTTGTTGAAATTAGTTCTACACCGTTTTCAAAATTAACTTCTTCATTAATAATCGATTGCTTTTGTCTTGTATAGATAAATCCTTTTGTATGAATTTATTGTTTTTATATTTTAGTTAATAAAATGATAAGATCAAAAATATCAACAAAATATACTGATTTTGAAGGGATATTACATAAAAAAATGGGAAGTTGAGACACCCTGGTATTTTAATAAATTGAAATAGAGCAATCGATGTTTAAAGCACGATAAACCTTAGTACTCTTGTGTGCTGTTTATTTATACCAAATTTTTAAAATATCAAAAACACGCTCACCTTCGGGTGTCTGTACTACGACCTCGTCATCAACACACTTACCTATTAATGCCCTTGCCATTGGTGAATCAAGACTTATCTCTCCTTTTTTAACGTCCCATTCATCAGGCCCCACCACTCGATAGGTGAGTTCTTTGTCGTCTTCATTAATTAACGAGACCCAAGCACCAAAATAAACTTTACCTTCTTGCTTAGCATCATAATAGACAATCGTTAAGTCCTCGGTTCGTTTAACTAAAAACCTTACGCGTCGGTCAATTTCACGCAAACGCCTTTTACCATAGATGTATTCTGCATTTTCACTTCGATCGCCCTGCGCAGCAGCTTCTGAGACAGATTTAGTGATAAGAGGACGCTCTTCCTTCCATAAGTATTTTAGTTCCTTATCTAAGCGATCCCAGCCTGCGCGGGTAATATAGTTACTTCGTTTCATATTTTTTAAACACTCGTAAGCAGAATATTTATTGTGACAGGATTAAGCTGAACTGACCATACTCAGCAATAATAAAGATAACAGGTTTAATAAAACATCGTCGCTCTTTGCTATCCGTAGCAACGCGACATTGCCTAAATGAATGCAGAGGCTATGATTTGTCTGGGAAAAATGATGTGAAAAAAGCAATAATGCAGCGAACGCATGAATGCCTAAGAGCTGTCATGACCGTTCATCCTGAGCATAAAAAAGCCTTAACGTTTATCGTTAAGGCTTTATATCAATCACTCAAAGAGCAACAAGTAAGATTAGATTTCGTAATCAATCACTTCATAACCCAATGCTTTTAGTTGGGGTTTTAATGTTTTAGCATCACCAACAACTACCATTAACATTTCCGCTAAATTTAAGTGTTTCTTTGCAAGCGCATTTATTTCTTCTGCACTGATTGTTTCAACAATCTCTGCACGCTCTTGCACAAAACTTGGCTTTAAATCGTATTCTAAGATTTGCGCTAAGAAACCTAATTTTGCCCGTGGTGTTTCATATTTTAACGCATCTCTTTGATTAATTGAATTACGCATAAAGCTTAATTCTTCTGCCGTGATACCTTGTTCGCTGTAGCCTTTTATTTCGTTTACAAACTCAATAATTGACTTATCGGTAACATCGGCACGAACTTCAGCAGAGGCGGTAAATGTACCAGAGAATTTGTCAGCACTAAAACCAGAACGTGCGCCGTAGGTATAACCTTTATCTTCACGAAGGTTTAGGTTTATACGACTATTAAATGCGCCACCTAAGGTAAAGTTCATTAAATAAGACTTGTAATACTCGCCGGTTATATCTTGCGTCATAGAGCGTTTACCAATGCGAATCGCGGATTGTGCGGCACCCTCTTTATTCACTAAATAAATAACACCCGCTTTTGTCTCAGGTTTAGCCAGTGTTAACACTAAGCTTGATCCTTTACCTTGCCAGCTAGAAAAGACGTTAAGTGATTTAATTAGCGTTTTTTCTTTCAAATCTGATACGACGATTAACTGACTATCACTGGGTTTTACTTGCTGTTCGTAGAAGGTTTTAACATCTGCTAAGATAATATTATTGAGGCTTTGCTCGGTACCTTGGCTTGAAGTTGCTGCAATGTTGTCAGCTTGCAATAATTGACGATAAGCTGTTGAGGCTAAATAACCAGCATCTTTCTTGCTATTAATTGCGCCCTGAATAGCATTACTTTTGTTACGTGAAAATTCCGCTTCAATGAATGCTGGGTGCATTAATTTTTCATTAACCAGTGCCATTGTCGCATCAAGGTTTTTAGTTAGTGTACTGACATTAACATTCAAGTATTGATTACCCGCATAAATAGCGATTGAGCTACCTAATTTTTGTAATTCATTACTCATTTCTTCAGCACTACGTTTGGTGGTCGATTCATTTAATGCACTAGCAAGTAACGAAACAACGCCTGCCTTATCTTTGTCTGAGTAATAATGACCCGCAGGGATTTTTAACAATAATGATGTTGTTGGGGTTTCAATGCTTTGCGTACCCAGCACTTTAATACCATTGGCTAACGTTTTGTTCCACATCTGTGGCACAGCTACTGATTTATTAGCAGCTGAGATTGGCATTTTACTGCGATCAAAATTATCTTTTGCTTTACGAACCACTAAACTCTCTGCTGAGGTTTCAGATGTTTGACCTTTACTACGCGGTGCAGGAATAAAATTATCTTGTGCTGCGATTAGATCAAGTTTGCCTTTAGGCACTATGCTCATGATCACCGCATGTTGGTCTTTAATATACTTTTTAAAGACTCGCATAACATCAGCCTTAGTAACATTGGCATAACGTGCGATATCTTTTTCAATGTAATTTGGATCGCCCTTAAATGTTTGATTAGCCGCAAGTGTACTCACTTTGCCTGAAACACTTTGTAAACCAAAGATAAAGCTTGCTTCCATACTCGCTTTAACTTTCGCTAGATCGTCGTCTTGTACGCCACGCTCTTCAAATTCAACTAAGCTATCGCGGATCACTTTTTCTATATCTGCTAATGTTTTTCCTGAAGCCGGGTGTGGTAACGCTAATAAAGTGAAGGTACAAGCTAGTTCTGCACAGGGATGCCCCACTGAAGCTTGAACCGCTAATTGATTTTTCACTAAGTTTTTATAAAGCAAAGATGTTTTACCGCCACCTAAAATACTGGATAAAACGTCAAGTGGGGCTTCATCTGCATGGCGAACAGAAACGGTCGGATAAGACATATACACTAAAGGTAAATGAACATTATCTTCCATGGAAATATAACGGTCTTCATTTATGGTGAATGTAGGTTTCTCAGGCATCGCGATTTTAGGTCCGCGCGGGATAGACCCAAAATACTGTTCCACTAAGGCTAACGTTTCTTTAGCGTCAATATCACCACCTATGGTTAAGGTTGCGTTATTTGGACCATACCATTTTAAGAAAAATGCTTTTAAGTCGTTAACATTTACACGATCTAGATCCTCTAAGTAACCGATGGTTTGCCATGAGTAAGGGTGCCCTGCCGGATATAACGCTTCGGCAACTCTCTCTCCTAATAAACCGTAAGGACGATTATCATAACTTTGTCCTCTTTCATTTTTTACCGTTTCACGTTGTACTTCAAATTTTTCTTGCGTTACCGCATCTACCAAAAAGCCCATACGGTCTGACTCTAACCACAACATTTTTTCTAGTTGGTTAGCTGGAACTGTTTGAAAATAATTAGTTCGGTCACCGTTAGTGGTTCCATTTAAGGTACCACCAGCTTCAGTTATTAATTTAAAATGCTGTTCGTCAGCTACGTTTTCAGAACCTTGAAACATCATATGTTCGAAAAAATGAGCAAAACCTGACTTACCCAACTCTTCGCGAGCAGAGCCAACGTGATAAGTCATGTCAACATGAACTAAGGGATCAGAAGCATCTTTATGAAGAATAACCGTCAAACCATTACTTAAGGTATATTTTTGATAAGGAATAACAGTTTTACCCGCTTCTGTGGTTACTTGCTCAACAAAACTTACACCTGCTGGTAATGTTACTTCAACCATGGTGGTGGTTGGCGCAGTTTGTTCACATGCTGCTAAACAAGTTAATAGCAATGGGATGCTCCATTTTTTCAATTTATGCTCCTTGGTGGCTTTATTATCTATATAAATATATTTTCTCGCGCTCAACTTCTGCGCCAGTATCTAGCTCTAATATATGATTTGCTCACTTGCTTTGCCAATGATATTTCTGTTTTGTAATACTTTGTTACTTATTTGTTAACCTTTAAATTTAAAACAAAAAAGACAACGGCTGTTGTCTCAATGAATACAGGAAAAATATTAGCTACTCTTTTTGTTTTTTCTCTTGTTCTTGCTGTTCTTGTGTTTCAGTTTTCACTGGTTGATGACCTTCGCCGCCACCGCCTCTGCATCATCCCATTGTATTTTCCTATTGAATAATGAAGGAAAAATTATAGCTAAGCCTGAACTCGACAAAATTGATCGAAATCATCAAACGTCTAATAACTTTAGCCTTTTACTGACACCTAAACGTTTATAAATATCTTATTTAATGAATGTTGCTCTGCTAAATACTTGCAACAAACAATAAGTGATATCATAATGATATCACTTATTGGAATCTTACTGAGAATAATATGATTACGGAAAAAGAAATCAAAGCCCCCAATGGCATTATGTTTATTTTTGTTTTATTGACATTACAGATTGGAACTTTCACCTTGTTAATTAATAACATAATAAATAACAATGTCACACTTACCATTATTAGTTTATTGGTCACCCTTGCTATTTTTATTTGCTGGTTTGGTTTTTTTATGGTCAATCCCAAAGAAGCTCGGGTAATGCAATTGTTTGGTAAGTACACGGGTACCGTTCATGATTCAGGCCTACGCTGGGCTAACCCTTTTTACACAAAAATGCGCGTCTCTTTACGGGTTAAAAATTTCGAAAGTAGTAAACTAAAAGTTAATGACAAAAATGGTAACCCCATTGAGATTGCGGCGGTTATTGTCTGGGAAGTAACAGATACCGCTGAGGCCGTTTTCCAGGTTGATGATTATGAGGATTTTGTCTCAATTCAAAGTGAATCCGCATTACGTAATTTAGCCACAAGTTATGCGTACGATCATCACGAGGATGACGATATTTCTTTACGCAGCGATCCTACTCAAATTTCAGCCGCATTAAAAATTGAAGTGCAAGACCGGTTAGAAAAAGCTGGAGTCACTGTGATTGAATCTCGTATTAGTCATTTAGCCTACGCGCCAGAAATTGCCAACGCTATGCTAAGACGCCAGCAAGCCATGGCAATTATTGCCGCACGTAGAACCATAGTCGAAGGTGCTGTCGGTATGGTAGAAATGGCATTAACAAAATTAGAAGAGCGTCAAATTGTAGAACTTGATGCAGAAAGAAAAGCCGCTATGGTGAGTAACTTATTAGTTGTTCTATGTAGCGACGAAGCGGCACAACCTGTAGTAAATACTGGCAGCTTATACTAATCGTCAATTGAGTGAGAAATATTGTGGCAAAAAAAGCATATCCTCTTCGCATTAATGAAGAAATTCTTTCTGCCATGCAACGCTGGTCTGATGATGAATTACGCAGTTTAAACGCACAAATAGAGTACGTGCTGCGTGATGCCTTAAGAAAGTCTGGCCGAACTAAGCCTAAACCGATAGAAACTATTATTGATCCTAAAAATTAATCTTGTTTTTAAATACCCATAAACGGATGATCGACAGTGATACTGTTATTAAGTGGTGTCGATCACTCATATTCTGAAATATAATTACATAAGACATAGTTATCAAATTTTAGACAAAAAAATACCGATGACAATGTCATCGGCTTATAAGCTACGAGGAGAGCTTGAATATACAAATTATTACAACAAGTGTTCACAAAAGAACAACTCCATTATAGAGTAATCATTCTACTTTTGTAAAGCGAATTATGTAATTAAATTACACTTTAGTTTTAAAAACACCAAAAAGTACTCTTGTATAGTTAATGCGCCTGTTCCCAGTTATCGCCAATACCTGCCTCAGCAATGAGAGGGACTTTTAACTTTACCGCATCATTCATAATTTCAACAAGCTTCGCCGTTGTTTGATCAACGATGTCTTGATGAATTTCAAATATCAACTCATCGTGTACTTGCATTGTCATTTTAATACGTGGGTCTTGCTGGATTTGTATCCATTCATCTACAGCTAACATTGCTTTTTTAATGATATCAGCGGCAGTGCCTTGCATAGGTGCATTAATAGCGGCACGTTCAGCACCTTTTCTACGCATCGCATTTTTAGCTTTAATATCAGGTAAATATAAACGACGACCAAAGCATGTTTCCACAAAACCTTGCTCTGCAGCTTGCTGACGCGTGTCCTCCATGTAAGCCATAACATTAGGGTAACGTTCAAAATATTTATCCATATACTCTTGCGCGCGATGGCGAGGCACATCAAGTTGTTTTGCTAAACCAAACGCTGACATTCCGTAAATCAAACCAAAGTTTACTGCTTTAGCGCTACGGCGTTGATCAACGGTTACCTCGGTCAAATCGACACCAAATATTTCAGCCGCTGTTGCTTTATGCACATCTCGCCCTTCTGAAAAGGCAGAGACTAATCCTGGATCATCAGATAAATGCGCCATAATACGCAATTCTATTTGAGAATAATCTATCGCGACAATTTTATGATCTTTGGGCGCAATAAAAGCTAAGCGAATTTTTCGACCTTCTTCACTACGAATTGGAATATTTTGAAGGTTTGGATCGGTCGAAGATAAACGCCCTGTTGCCGCAACGGCTTGTTGATAAGAGGTATGTACTCGACCTAACTTACACACTAACAATGGAAGCTTATCAGTGTAAGTTGATTTTAACTTACTCAGTCCTCGGTTTTCTAAAATAACTTTCGGTAAAGGGTAATCTAACGCCAGCTCTTGTAACACTTCTTCTGCAGTTGAAGGTGCACCTTTGGGCGTTTTCTTAATTACTGGGATTTTTAACTCTTCAAACAATATTTTTTGTAGTTGCTTGGGTGATGATAAGTTAAACGTTTGTCCAGCAATATCGTGTGCTTGAATTTCTAATTCTTGTAAGCGCATACCAAGTGCATGGCTTTGTTCATTGAGCAAATCAGAATCGATTAGAACACCGTGTTGCTCCATACGCGCTAAAATAGGTAACAAAGGCATTTCAATGTCGGTAAATACTGACAATTGATCTTTATTTTTTTCTAACTTGGCATAAATGGCTTGGTGCAAGCGCAAGGTAATATCGGCATCTTCGGCGGCATAATATCCGGCTTTTTCAATTTCAATTTGGTTGAAAGTTAATTTTTTAGCGCCCTTGCCAGCAACTTCCTCAAAACTGACCGTTTTGTAACCTAAATATTTAGTCGCTAACGCGTCCATATTGTGGCGAGTCGCAACACTGTTTAAACAATAAGACTCGATCATGGTATCAAAAGTAATACCTTGCATTTCAATACCGTAACGTGCAAGCACATTAACATCATACTTTAAGTTCTGACCAACTTTTGCTTGATTTTTATCTTCGAGAAGTGGTTTTAATTGCGTCAAGACCCAGTCACGGTCGAGCTGTTTGGGTGCATCAGGATAATCATGCATAAGCGGCACATAAGCGGCAGTTCCAGCTTCGACAGAAAACGATAAGCCCACTAACTCAGCTTTCATATAATCGACACTGGTTGTTTCGGTGTCAAAGGCAAAGAGATCAGTATTTTTTAATTTTGTCAGCCAAGAAGTAAACTCAGCTTCGCTAAAAATAATTTGATAGTCAGTTTCAATATCATCTGTTGCAGGTGTTTCTTCTACAATCGTGTCAACACTTGAGGGTTGTTGTCCGGGTGAACCCGCAATAGCAGATTCGCCATTTTGTAAGTCTGCTAATAACCGGCGTAGTTCAAATCGAGTGTATAACTCAGTTAATTTTTCAACATCGGCAACGCCTGGCTGTAATTGATCGGCGGTTTGCTCAAGCGGTACATCAAGTTTAATAGTAGCTAATTCATAAGAGAGGGGTAAAAACTCAAGTGCTTCACGTAAATACTCACCAATCTTACCTTTTACGTTTCCAGCATTAGCCATGACATTTTCTAAATTTTCGTGCTCAAGCAACCATTTTACTGCGGTTTTGGGACCACACTTATTGACCCCTGGAATATTATCGACTTTATCACCCATTAACGCGAGGTAATCAATAATTTGGTCTGGGCGGACACCAAACTTTTCAATAACACCATCAACATCCATTTTTACATCGGTCATGGTATTAATAAGCGTGACATGCTTATCAACGAGTTGTGCCATGTCTTTGTCGCCGGTTGAAATAACGGTGTCGATACCGGCTTTACTCGCTTGTTCTGCCAAGGTACCAATAACGTCATCGGCTTCGACGCCATCAATCACCAATAGCGGTAACCCCATAGCGGCAACAATTTCATGGATGGGTGCAATTTGAGTACGAAGATCGTCGGGCATTGGTGGACGATTCGCTTTATATTCAGGATACATGTCATTACGAAAGGTCTTGCCTTTCGCATCAAATATCACAATAACATTGCCATTTGGATAATTTTTTTTCAGACTTTTTAGCATGTTTAACACGCCAGTAATCGCACCGGTAGGTTGACCATCTTTTGTTGATAATGCTTGTAAATATGGAACATGATAAGCACGGAATAAGTACGAAGAACCATCTACTAAAATGAGTGGCGATAAAGCAGAATTTGTCATGATGATATGTGACTAGAAGTGAAATTTGGCTAAGGATGCCATACTCAGTACATTCTCTCCACTTAATCTATAAAATTAGTCACAAAAGATCGTTTAAATTGTGGATAAGTATGTTGAAAACAACGAAAAAAATCATAACAACCAAATGGCTATTACGATAAATTGATAGGTAACATCTTATTTTTATTGGGAAAAGGTAGTTTTAAATTCCTTTTTCACATATTTATTATTATTTTTATTTATGTGGATAAAAATTTATCCTGTATGTTTTCAGCATCTTATTAATTGTGTGTTTTTTGTGCTGCTCAAATAAACGAGGTAAGAGAGTACCAGAATTTTCTCTCAATACCAGACAATTATTAAATTATTTTTAGTGGTATATTTCTGCTTTAAATAACTAAAAAACATAAGCGAATAACAGTAAGACTTTGCGCGATTTTAAAGATAAAAAAACCTGAATTAATTTATCTATAATTTGAATAAAAGCTGAAATCATCAGAAAATAAATCATCGAAAATATTGCTTTATTATTCTTGCTTTATTATTGTTGCCATAAGATTACAACATTACAATTTTAATATTTTAATATTTTGTAA